>JAFXEA010000334.1 GCA_017521065.1 Kiritimatiellia bacterium
ATGTCCACAAGCATGATCGCACCGCACTTGTCGCAGATCTCGCGGATGCGCTTGAAGTCGATCGTGCGCGGATAGGCACTCGCACCGGCGAGAAGGATCTTCGGCTTGACCTCCATCGCCTGCTGTTCGAGGGCGTCGTAGTCAAGGCACTCCGTCTCACGGTTCACCGTGTAGGGAACGATGTTGTAGAGCTTGCCGGAGAAGTTCACAGGCGAGCCATGGGAGAGGTGACCGCCCTGATCGAGCGAGAGGGAGAGAATCGTGTCGCCCGGCTTGATCGTGGCGAGATAAACCGCCATGTTCGCCGCGCTGCCGCAATGCGGCTGGACGTTTGCGTGATCGGCGCCAAAAAGCTCGCATGCGCGCTTGCGGGCGAGTTCCTCGGCGGCGTCCACAGGAAGGCAGCCGGAGTACCAGCGCTTGCCCGGATAGCCTTCGGCGTACTTGTTCATGAGTACGCTTCCGGCTGCGAGACGCACCGCGCGAGAAGATGTGTTCTCGGACGCGATGAGGTTGATCTCGGTATCTTCCTGCTCAACCTGATCCTTGATCGCCGCCCAGACCTCGGCATCCTCCTTTGCAAGGAGCGAGAAATCGGAAAGACGCTTCGCACGCTCAAGCTTGCCACGGCGGACGACATGGCGCGTTGCTTCATCTACCTGTGCGGACATGAAGGCGTTCAGCATATCATAAGCGACCTTGTCCTCCGTCTCATCCGCTCCGATGCAGAGGATGTTCGCTCCATTGTGCCTACGGGCGATCTCCGCCTCCGCCACGGTGCGGCAAAGCGCTGCACGGATGCCCTGGAATCGGTTTGCCGCCATCGACATGCCAATACCTGTACGGCAGATGAGCACGCCAAAGTCGGCATCGCCCTTCGCGACCGCCATCGCGACATCGTCAGCGTAGTCGGGATAGTCGCAGGCCTCGGGATCGAAGCAACCGTAATCCTTGCAATCCTTGAATGCGGCCATGATCCTGGCCTTGAGTTCAAATCCGCCGTGATCGGCACCGATGGCAATTTTCATTAGTTTAAACCTTTCGTGAAATTTCCGCGTATTGTACCAAAAGCCCTTCGATGATTCAAGCAAACAGCCGTCTGCGCACTGAAACTCGGCATAAAAACATCCTTGGCAGGGTATTTCAACCGGCGGAGCGGAACTTGAGCCAAGCGTATGTGGCGGCTGTCGCCATGACAGGGGCGGTATATATGGCCGACACCGACATTGCCCATCCTGGAATGCCCATAGGCAACGTAACTGCCAGTACGGCAACAAGAGCAAAGAAATACGCGAATTGACCAGCCATGACCGCACTCGGACACTTATTCAGCGCCGCAAGCCCCTCCACCCTTCCACGTACAGTATGGATCATGCAGATGAACGAATAGAGAAAACTCACGAAACGCGTAGTGTCGAGAATGTGCGGTGGTATGTTCTGGCACTTCCCATAATACCAGTTGCCTATGGATGGAAGCGAAAACAGGAACGGAATGACGCCCAGCAGTAACCCGGCCACGACCGCAAACCTCAGAAGCCGCCGGTCGCCTGTCCATTCCGGAGGGAACTGGATCGCGACAGCCTGCATCCTCAAAGCGGCATATGCAACAGGATTTGCGATTCCAAGCGTCACATAATGGATTGCAAGCATGTCGGTAGGGTTTGCCGCGCGCCCCACAAATGCCGCCGTCATGAATGGAGATACGGCAAGGAGTCCAGCCCCGAACGAAAGCGGAACCGTAAACCTGAACTGTTCCATGACCGACGCGACTCCGCCATCCTCAAGGCGACGTTCGTATTTGCGTGCGAACATCTCCGAAAGCAGCCATTCAAGGATGATCGGAACCGTAAGGGCGACCAAGCCCCAGTCCGGTCCCACCATCCCCAATCTGGGGAATGCGACCACAAATGCCGCAGTAAGCAGTATTCTTGCCACAGTGCAAAGATTGGCCTCAAAACTCGCGTACGCATTGAACAGTATTACCTGCGGGACGTTTCGCATGAAGAACGCCGCCTGCATCACGATGCTGAAGAAAAGCGTACGGCGGGCGATCTCCGAAAGATGAGGGTCGAGATTCAGTAGGTGTCCGAATATGAACGTGTCGAACGGATGCATGCACACAAGCGCCTGGACCGCGAGCAGCACCACCATCATAAGTCCATTCAACCGTCTGAACGAGGCAAGACCGCTGCGCGTTTTGGCGAACACCATGCCGGTCATTATGAGACCTCCAGCCAATGCACCGATCATGAACTGGATGACCTGCCCCAGCGAAAAGGCGGTAAGCGCATTGACTCCGTCAGGACCGTGACTGATGATCGCACCCACCAGCGGATACGTCAACGACTGGGAAAACGCCTGCAGCAAAAGCGGCACGTAAAAACGCGCCGCCGCCTTCAGACTGTATGCCACTCTGTCACTTCCCATAATGCCGCATGATTATACCACACACATTACCGTGTCTTGGCAGTATTGGAATCGAAGAGATGCTCGAGCTGTTCAAGGGTGAGTCCCTTTGTCTCAGGTATGAAATGCACCGTTATGAAATAGATTGCGCCATTTGCGGCAAAGAAGAAGAACATCGACGACCATCCCCACGCCTCGACCCATGGACGGAACGTCGAAGCGAGTCCGCAGGCGACAAGCTGGTTCATGAAGAGCGCAAACGCCATGCCGTTCGCACGGATGCGTGACGGCATGAGTTCCGAGAGCACCAGCCACACGCAGATTCCGGGACCAAGCGCATAGAACGCCTGCATGAAGAAGAACGAGCAAAGCGTGACAAGCCCGGTGAAATTGTTCGCCTGCACCCCAAAGCGTTCAATGGCGAGAAACACGCAGGCTATCGCAGCCAGACCAACCGTCATGCCGCCTGTGCCGACCTTCAGCAGCCACCTGCGCCCTTTCCGGTCAACAAGTGCGGCAGCGGCGACCGTCACAACCATATTTGTCAGCTTGACGACAAGCTGCCCCCAGTTCGCAAATATCCCTTCAAAGCCGGACTGCTGCAGGATGGAGACCAGATAGCTCGTGAACGAACTCATGCCCATCGTCTTGTTAAGCGTAAGCACAAGCACCGCCAAGAGGAAGGGAACCACGTAACGCCGCTGCAGGAGGCCGCCCTCGTCCGCACGAACACGATCAACAACATCTGCCGAATCCTTGTCAGACGCATTTCCCTTCTTCCTGCGTGCGAGCCACACCGGACTTTCCTTAAGCCAGAAACCACCCAGAAACAATGCTGCCATCGGAACCATCGTCCACCAGAAGTTGGCGCTCCAAGCGACAGTCATCACATCTCGGCCCATCCCTTTCGCGTCCGCTGCGCCATAATGGTTCGCGATCAGGCATCCTGCACCGGCAGCCACAACAAGTCCAAGCCCTAGGAAGAACTGAAACACACCGGTTCCGCGTCCACGGATGTCAGGCGGAAGCGTCTCCGCAAGATACATCGGCATTACCACCGCCATATATCCAGCGCTCATGCCCTGAAGGACGCGTCCGGCGAAAAGCACAGGAAAGCAATCGACGGAAAGGCACACGATGGGCACCGACAAAAGGAACATTCCCGCCGACCCTATGATCATGCGTCTGCGTCCGATGCCATCGCACAGAAACCCGGCGGTGAGCGAGGAAAGGAGTCCGCCGAACATGACAGCACCCACAACAAGGCTCACCTTCGTGCCTGAATAGATTCCAAGCGCCATCAGGTACGGCTCTGCGGCGGCGATCACGCCGAAATCCACACCGTACAACAGTCCACCCAGACCTGCAATGGCAAGCAGCAACCAAACTTCGAATTTCTTGATCATGGCCTTTAATGGTACATTATTTCGTTTCGCAAGTGAATCCTGTTTTCCCAAAAAACATCACGAATCGGACAATGATACGCATATCGCCCACAGTTTCTCAACCGAGCGGGAGAAGAAGTTCTTCTCGAAATCGCAAGAGAACGCCGCCACATGCGGCGTGACGATGCACTTCGGGTGCTGAAGAAGACGGCTGTTGACGTCCGGAGGCTCCTCGCACATCACGTCAATTGCAGCGCCGCCGATCATCCCGGCATCAAGCGCATCAGCAAGCGCATCCTCGTCAACCACCGGTCCGCGGCTCGTGTTCACAAGAATGGCATTACTCTTCATAAGCGAAAGCCGCCGGGCATCAATAAGCCCCTTTGTGTCGGGAGTCAGCGGACAATGCACCGAAACGAAGTCACTCGCGGCGAGCAATTCGTCAAGATCCACCGAATCAGGCTGGAACGGATCATGGTGGATCACCTTCATGCCAAAACCGCTCACCATCTTTTCCACGAGACGCGCAATGCATCCGTAACCGACAAGACCAAGTGTGCGACGCGAAAGATGCCAATCCATCCCCTCAACCTTGCCCCACTCGTATCCCGCCTTTGCGCGGGCATTGTACTGCGGAATCTGACGTGCATAGGAAATGAGAAGAGCGACCGCATGCTCCGCGACACATTCAGCGATCGACTCAGGAGTGTTGTACACACCAACACCATGCGACTTCGCCCAATCAACAGGCAGCGCATCCAGTCCCGACCCGGAACGCATGAGGGCCTTCACATTCGGCATATTGTCCAAAGCCTCCGGCTTGAGACACAGATTAGGTCCGAACATCCACAGCACTTCGGCATCCGGAAACGTCTCAAGCAACGCCTGAGGCGTTTCGCAACGCTTCGCCCTGAAATCGGCAAACTCCGATATCGCCTCAGCCGTTCCTTCCGGCAGACGCTCAACTCCGGCTGTAACCAGACATACTTTGATCTTATTGTTCATGTTTATTTCCTATGCGATTTACTTTATCATGCAATGACGTAGCCTCAATTTTGCTGTAACACATTCCATTTCTTTTCGACTTCAATTATATCACGAACCGAATGCGGCTCCACGCTCCTCCACATCTGCCCGTTCACTTCGCAAGTTGCGCCATCCTGTACCATCTTGTTTCGCCACCAGTCATGGAAAGCGGAATTTCCCGCGCCGACGAGATGCGTTCTCCCGTCTTGACATTAAGCACATCGGCCGTAAATGGGAGGATAAAATCATAAGTTCCGGTCTTGAGACAGTGAACGGAAATAAAGTCGCCATTCATGTCCACCTGAAGACCAGGCCGTGCCGGCACATAGCCGCCTGATTTGCGCACCAATGAATTGAACATCCGCGGAGCAAGTCCGCGCGGTTTCGTGATGCAAAGAGACCCTTCACAGGCATCGGCGCCACCGCAAGCGCCGGAATCGGCAAGAAACACAAGCTGAACTCCACGTCTCTTCAAGCCGGCAATCAACTCTCTGCGTTTCCTGTCGATACTGTAGAAGCCGCACATGACCGCAAGCTTGCAGGCGCCGATGCATTCAATGTCGTCAAAGAGATCCTGAGCGAGCATTGTTTCGTACGGAACAGAGGCCGCAGACAGATCCTCCATCTGCATATTGGTGCTTTTCGCTTCACGCTCTGCCGCCCGCGAATAGCTGCGGTTGCGGAGCATCAACCCTTCCTCGTCCACAACCACCATAGCCGACGGCCGCCATTGGAATTTCGGTCCAACCGAAACCATCCCATCCGCAAAGCGGTGTGTGGACGCGATATCGTCCATTATGCCCTTGTCGGAGAACCAGTTGTCCTGCATGTCAAAGTACCACCAGCCCATCCGGTTGGCAAGCATCTGTCCTGCAAGACGACGGTGAATGGTTTTCCACATCGGCAGATCCCGCGCCTCGGAAAGATAAACCGCACGGGCCTCCGGCGCTCCGCCCTGACCATGCCAGGTCCGCAAATCCAACTCGTTGATGAACATCTTTCCGTTTTTGCGAAAACTGTCCAACGGCGGCCGGACGTTGCAACCGATCCCGGGGATTCGCAAATGGTAGTGCGGTTGCGTCACCAGGAAATCCATTGACCGGGAACGGGTGAATGGAGTGAAGTCCACCGTTGCGGACATGCTGCCTCCGAAAGCGCTCATGGCCCAGCGTCCGACCACTATAGGTTTGCCGGACTCCTTCTTCAGATGATCGGCGAATTCATCCTGCATATCCATCGGAGCCCATTTCAGGAACTTCTGGAACGCGACCTGCGCTTCATGCCTTACAGGATCAAGCATCAGAACCTTGTCGGGGAACTGCGGAGCGGCATCCCATCGAATCTTCCCGTACTCTTTTCTCTGCCATGCCCGAAACGCAGCCAAGGCAGGCTTTGAAACATCAGCGACACGAAGGGCAAACTGTCCGTCATGATATCCTGCAAGGTGGAAACCGACAATCCGCTTCGACAACCCCGTCCGCTTCAAGGCGCCGATGAAATCCGTCATGATCCGCTTCACGTCGCGACGCCATACGAGCGAATGATTCGAAACCCACGGCCATGTGTTAGGCGATATTTTGGGGAGCGCATTCTTTTCCGCATGCACATTGCCTCCGAACACAACTGTGCCGTCAGGACGCCTCCACACCTCTTCGGGATGCTCGGACGAATATTCCGGATAGGCATCGCAATGGATTGTTGCAACAAAAAGCGAATCCGGCGCGCTGCGCATAAACTTCTTCACGCAATTGACGGCACCAGAGCAGTCAAAGCCGTCCTTCGTCCAAAATCCCGGACAGTTCACCCCTTCACCAAGCCTGATACCGAAAGATTGAAGCCTTATTCCCGCCGCATCAAAGGCTCGGGCGTCGGACGTAAAGGGTTCGCCGTGCCCAAACGGACGGGGCTTGTAGAGAACCGGCGGCACAACCTTGCCATCCACCTCCAACACCGCCCCGTCTGCCGTCTTCACCATGCGAGCGGAATGTTCCGTATCCGCCGCAATCGCCGCGTCAAACGCCGCTTCGTCCATCAGAGAGCCTGAACGATCAGGGGTTTTCCTTTCTGAAACGGCATGCCTGCGCCATGCCTTATCCGCAGACTCCGCATCTTCTGCGCCCCAGCCACGCCAAACGGTGACGCTTGGCGAACCTTCCACGACGATGGCGGCGGTAACCTTTCCCGACCCGCCGACCCTCACACGGCACAGTTTGCGGATGAAATGTCCCGGTGGAGCATTTACCAGCTGCGTGAAAGCTGGCGATTCGGTCGCCGACTTCGCAAAAAGCGCATAGTCCCATCGCTTCCAGTTGGAGGGTTTTTCGCCGCTCCACATCCTGATATATGCCTTCGCCTCATACGGATCGGCCGGCGTTTCGTTGAAGCACGCCGCATAACCCTGCAGGAGACGTCCCTGCTTTACGGCAAAAGGCTCGGCGAGTTCAACGACAACCGTACCTTTCGCGTTGGACTTTTCGACACGCAAGGCTCCATCCTTTACCGAAACCCTCCCAGTGGCACCGCTTTGCCATTCTACGCGAAAGGCTTCCACACCCCTATCAAATGGCGCACGCCACACCTCTTCGACCGGCGATGACATCATCCGTTCAGGATTGACATTTTCCCACCCAGAGGATTCCGCCCCGAAAACGGACTGGCAAATCAGCATGAGAACCAGATTGGACGCAGTCTTTTTCATCACATCAAAATCTCATCTGTTGCGTTTACTACACCATCATCCGGCTCCGGAGCGAGCGGAAGCATCCTCTCCAGTATCTCCGCAAAACGAAGCATCGCCTTGCGGAAATCTTCTGCGGTGCGTGAGGATGCTGGCGCCAACTCCTGAAGCGGAGTTTTCAGCATCCTGCCACGATAGTCAACATTCTCCACCTCAAGCTTTCCACCCCTCATGCCCGATGCGACCTTCGCCTTGACGGCCTTTTCCATGTCACGCATCGCGGGAACATACCAATGCGCCGCACATTCATACTGGTAGCCGCGGCAATAGGCGCAGCTGGCGTTGTCGAGCAGCACGCGGGCAAATTCGGGGTTGCGCACTTTCTCCACCCTATCCATTCTCAAGTATGATTCCCACAGCGAATAATCGGTATGGAGCGAGAGGGTTTCGGACATTCCCTCCACCAGCTGACGGCACGTTTCCGTCCAGCGGAGCAGTTTGTCGCCGTCGCCCGCTGCGTTATTCCATTCCTTGTAGGCGCGGTACATCTGCGCTATCGACGCCATGATCACGCGATCCGCAACCGTGCGCGCGATGTCGATGGTGTCGCGCCTGACGAAATCATCGGACCAGTCCAAGGCGGCGAGGGCACGGTATATCTCCGGCGTGGAGTTGAGAGCCTCTCGCCACGGGATGTGCCTCATGCCCTTCTCATGGTTGAACAGGACCGGCAGGATCGGCACCGGCTTGGCGAAAAGCGAACTGTAATCAGCGCCCGTCACGATCGGCAACGCCTTGCGCCAGATTTTCAGGAACTCCCCGGACTGCGCACCATACCGGTCTGCGCAGAATTCCGGCATCAGCGACTCTACGGTATGCCCGCCTTTCCATGAGTTCTCAAAGAAATAGCGATAGAACATTATGTCGTTGTGCTCGACCTCAGGCCACCAGATGTAGCCGCGGCAGAATGGATCGTCCTTGACCTTTGCCCATTCGCGCTCAATGGCGGGATAGTTCGCTCGAATATCTGTGGAGCTGGCGGCGTATGCGAAAATGCCGAAAGTATAGGGGAACTTTCCGATGACATCCCAGTTGGAAAGGATGTTCGTGCGCAGACAAGCCGTTGCAGGCCCCTTGCCGCGTATCTCGTCCGACTCGTAATCCCAAAGCATAAGACCGTCGATATCGGCCAATGCAGGCCAAAGGCGGCGGCATTCCTCCGTTGCCCAGGTGAAATGGAAATCCCATCCACCAAGAATGATCTTGGATCCTGGATAGCGTGCGCGGGCATCAAGGCAAAGCCGGCGCATCACGTCGATCTTCATCTTCAGGTTTTCCTCTGCATTGGTGCTGCACGTGCGTTCGGAAAGACCCATCGTATGTAGCACGTCAGGTTTTCCGTAGGCACGTATGGAAGCATCAGTAAGTTTCCAGTACGCCTCCATCCATTTCTTCTGCCGGATGTCCCACACCAGTCCAGACGGCTCCTGATACCACTCCGTGGCCTGCGGCAGGAAGTCGGGCTTCATGTTATCCAGAAAGTCCTGAGGCGTGCGCGAATACCAGTGCGTCATCGTGCCAAAATCCTCGGGGATCGACATGCCGCGCTTGAAGCCGTAGTCGTGTATCATACGCCGCAGCAGCCCACGGAACTGAAGAGACCAGAAGAGCGAATGGTCATCATAGCCTTCACCTGTGCCCGGCAGACGCTTCGACGGATCGGGATAGCCGCACACATCGGGGAACGCCTGCTGAAAGATGTCATCCCATCCGATACGCAGCATGAAGCAGTTTATGCGCATCTTGGCAAGAAAATCGATTTCACGTTTCCAGTCCTCCGGCCCCCACTGCTGCGCGCGGAAACGCGTCAGTCCACGATGCGCAAAATAGCGGGTGGCGCGAAACTCGAAACGGGACTTTTCGCATACATCAAGACCGGTCAGGTCGATCCTGTCGCGCTTTGGAGTGACATCGCCATCCCAGAACCAGCGGCATCCGGCACGACGTTCAAGAAGGTCATACACCGCGTAGAGAACGCACCGCGGCTTGTCGCCTGTGAGCACCGCACCACGGCTGTCGGAGACGATGGTGTAGGCGTCCATGCCGTCGGAGGAAAGCTTTCCATCGACCTTCAGCAGAATGCGTCGCGCGCCTTGGGCCCGCTCCCCTGTGACAATTCCCTGATAGCGGCGGAATTCGTCGGCCGCGATCCGGACAGTGTCGTTGTCGGCGCTGTTGGCGAACTCGACGGCTATTCCGCCGGCGGAAGCTGCCAGCATGGCAGATATCTGGAAAGCGAGTGCAGAGGCAATCTTTATCGCTGTTTTCATGGTAGCGTTCCTTCTTGATGTCATTTACATTCCAAAGGGAATTCAACGCCCTCAAAAAACTCCGCGCCGATCTCACGGCCGAGCAGGAAGAACTTGCGGTCGTTGTACCAAAGCACTCCCTTGCCGTTGACGCACGTGTAGGACGAATAGCAGGAGTTTCCTACGATCCGCGGCGAGAATAACGACCTTCGGACGAACTCAATGGGCTGCTCCGCCTTTGGGTTGAAACGTCCTGCAATGAGATAGAGTGTTGCGCGCGGCTGGCTTGCGCGCGGAGCATGGAAGTCGAACAGGTCATGCACCAGAGCAAAATAATATCCGCTGCCGGCTTCCGGGCCCTTCCAGTCATAGATCGGGCAGGGCGAGCGCGGATGCAGGAACGGGCGCCCTCCATCGCGGTCACGCAGGATCTTCGGCACACTCCAGCTTTCGCCGCCATCGACGCTCACGCTCCACACAGGATATCCCACAGAACTGCGGCAAAGCGCAAAGAGCCGCCCGTCGGGAAGCTTTACAACACCCGCCTCTTCAATCGCCGCGCCGGATTTGTTTTCAGGCTTTGGCGGAAACAGTCTGGCCCCGCCACCGTCGACCATGTCGGCGTCAAGGGCTTTTTCGTTGACGGCGAAACACGATATGCGGATGTTTTCCACC
>JAFXEA010000335.1 GCA_017521065.1 Kiritimatiellia bacterium
CGCCTATCTGTCCCAACGGCGGGAAATGATATCAAAAACCACCCGGAAAGTAAATGAGAATTCTCTTCGGATTAATTCTTGTACAAAATAAGGTAAATGCGATATTCTGCATCACTGGTCGTTGCATTTACGTTGTTGGGTTATCTTGTTCAAATGCATCGTTGGGTTATGTTAGTTTTTCATGTTATGTTAGTTTTGTTAGTTTATGCGATAAGTATTATGTTTGTGTTATAATTCACGCCAAGCCAAGTAAAGTAAAACAAGGAAAACAAAAATGAAAAAGATAATCGTTACACTTTGCGCTGTTGCTATGGTCGCTTCTGTCGCTAAGGCGGGCGACTGCACATGGAGCTGGTGGGTTGGTGATGACAAAGCTTCGTCCGATGTTGATGGATGTGCTCTTGGTTTTGGCACTGAACGAGCGGAAGTTGAAGGTGCTCAGGTGGCGGTGTGCATGAATCTCGCGGAAAAGGTTGATGGTGGTGCACAGGTCACTTTTGGTTACAACCGTGCGAACAAGTTCGAGGAGGGTGCCCAAGTTTCCTTTTTCAACCGAGCCAAGGAATTCCGCAAGGGCGCTCAGGTCGGTTTCGTCAATATTGCTGACTCTTCATCGCTTCAGATTGGAATTCTCTGCTTCAACAGGACCGGTTTTCTGCCGTTCTTCGTGTTCTTCAATTTCGACAAGAATATGTTTCGCGATTGAGACGTCTCTGGTTAGGGATAGAGGAAATCAATTTCAGACTCCTAGACCCTAACCCCATGTCCTAACAACAAACAACCAATAGCAATGCGAAATTCTCTTCTCATAGTACTGATTGCCTTGATCGTTGTCGGAGGTGCGAGCTATACGTTTGTGCGCAACAAGGAGCAGCGCAATGCCGAGCTTGAAAAGCTCGTCCGCAAGGATGAGGCGAAGGCCAAGACCGCTGAGTCCAATAAGAAGAAGGCTGAGGCTGAGGCTCGAAAGGCGAAGGAGTCCGCCGCCGAAGCGAAATCCAAGGCTGATGCCGCAAAGGACGAGCGTCAGGCCCGTCTTGCCGCCGAGTCTGAGGCTAAGGAACTTGCCAAGGCCAAGGAGGCCGAGGCGAGAAAGGCCGAAGCGGATGCGAAGATAGCTTCCGAAAACGCCAGGAAGGCCGAAGCGGAGCTCAAGACCGCTGAGGCAAAGAAGGCTGAGGCTGCACTTCTTGCGCAGCATGCCGAGGCGACCAACGCCGTCAAGCAGGCTGAACTGCAGACGGCTCTTGCAGCATCACATCTAGTCGAGTTGGATCTGCAGAGGACCCTTGCCGCGAGCAATACCCTTGCCCTCCAGAAAGCGGACTATGCGACCAAGCTTGTAGAGATTGAAAAACTGCAGGAGGAACTTCGTCGTCGCGAGGAGGAGACGCGTCCGAACAAGACGCTCCTTCAGTTGATGGAGGAGGAGGAGAAGGCCCTTCAGGCGGAGCTTGCTGAAATGGCGAAGAAGGACGCGGCTTTCGCCAAGGAGGAGGAGGTGCGTCGCCGCATTCTCCGCGATGGCGTGCCTGCCGCCCCGAAGAAGCCTCTTTCCGCTGTCGATCAGCGGTTGTTAGATGCAAACACAAGTGTGGAAAACGCGGCCGAGGAGGTGCGTTCGATATTCGAGAAGCGCATGATTGCCCGGATAGAGGCGCTTATCCGGCAGACGATGAAGGATGGCCGCACCGACGAGGCTGAGCTGTACCTCAAATCTTTGAAATCGCTCGTTCCTGGTTACGAATTCGTTCCATGAGGATGTCATGTCTTTGAAGTGCGGATTGCTAGGGGAGAAGCTTGGACACAGCCTGTCCCCGGAAATACATGCCAGACTTGGCGATTACGAATACCGTCTGTATGAAAAGACACCTCATGAGGTCGAGGATTTCCTGCTGCATGGCGATTATGATGTAATCAATATCACGATTCCCTACAAGAAGATTGCGTTTGGTCTGTGCGATGATGCCACACCGATGGCGAAGGAACTGGGGAATGTCAATGTCATCGTGAAGCGCATGGACGGCACTCTCTTTGGGGATAACACCGATGCTGCGGGGTTTGTCAAACTTGTTGAGATTGTCGGCGTCGATGTGCGTGGAAAGAAGTGTGTGGTTCTCGGCACGGGAGGCGCGGCTATGACCGCCGCCGCTGCGTTGCGCGGGCTTGGCGCAGGGGCGGTAGTGCATGTTTCGCGCACGGGCGTGGACAACTACGGCAACCTTGAGCGGAACGCCGATGCCGCGCTTGTCGTGAACGCAACTCCGGTGGGGATGTTCCCGAATGTCGATGCGCAACCTGTCTCGCTCAAGGCGTTCTCCGGATGCGAGGCGGCGATAGATCTCATCTACAACCCGTCACCCACAAAGTTCCTTGCGGAGGCGGCAGCCCTTGGGATTCCGTATGTGGATGGTATGCCAATGCTTGAGGAGCAGGCCCGCCTCGCAAGTAGCTACATGAACGCCAACATATATCTTTATGGGGCACCCGGATCGGGAAAGTCCACATATGCGGAGCGTCTTGCCGCCGAAAAGGGAATGCCGCTTGTCGATCTTGATGCAGAGATCGTAAAGAGTGAAGGTCGCAGCATACGCGACATCTTTGCGCAGGATGGCGAGCCCGCGTTCCGGGCGAAGGAGAGGGCGGCTCTTGAGAGGGTTTCGAAGGCTCATGGACAGATTGTCGCTCTCGGCGGGGGCGCACTGCTCGATCCCGAATGTCGCAGGATTGCAGAATCCACCGGACGCGTGGTGTTTCTCGAATGTCCTGACGATATTCTTATGGAACGTGTCGCGGCATCGCAGGAACGTCCCCTGCTGAACGGTGATGCCATGGAGCGCATGCGCAGGCTTCTTGCCGTCCGCCGAGACCACTACGCCTCATTCCGTGAGCGCATCAGCATGGCATAGTCCCTTCTCCCAAAAAATTGAAAAAAGGGCTTGCTTTATTTTCCGGGATTTGATATCTTATTCACCCGTTAGCACCCGTGGTGAAATTGGCATACACGCTAGATTCAGGTTCTAGTGCCGCAAGGTGTGTGGGTTCAAATCCCACCGGGTGCACCAACACATGAACTGGCCCCATCGTCTATCGGCTAGGACACCTGGTTCTCATCCAGGTAAGAGGAGTTCGACTCTCCTTGGGGCTGCCAATGCGTATGAAAGCGGCAATTAAATTTTTTATCGTTCTGATGTCGCTTGTTGTGACCATTCTGTTGGTGGTCAGGTTTCTTGAAATAACCGTTCCTCAATCTGCGCTGGAATATCTTTCTCGCGAATTTTCCTCCAAAGATTGGCTTGTACGTACCGAATCCGTTAAATGGAGTTTCCCTGGACGCATCGGGATAAAGGGATTGCGGATTTACAACCGCAAAAAGGCCGAGGCCAGGCCTTTCATGTCTGCGGAGAATGTGACCGTAAGGCTGTCGCTGTCCCGTTTCCCATGGAGCATGAAGCGCTTTGTGAAATCGGTCACTGTTACGAGGCTCAAGTTGCCGCGTCTTCCGGACGGCTATTACATACCGGATTCCATTGAATTCCCAGGTTCGACTGATTACAAGGAGCACGATGAACCGCTTGAGCTAGAGATCCCCGAAATCAAGTCCTTCAGGCTTACGCTTGTGGAACCGGATGTCCTGGACCTGAAGGCCAAGAAGGTTACGGTCGAGAAGGTCGCGGCACAGGACAATGTTTTGCGCTTTGAAGGGGTGCGCGTAATGTTCCCGGATCGCGATGCGAAGATGGAGGTGAACGGAAGTTGCGAACTGAACATCCCTGAGCAGCGTATTGTCGGAAGTGTGCATGGTCAGGCAAGGCAGAACAACATAAGGCCAATGCTCCAGGCGCTTGACATATCGAACTGCTACCAATTTGTCGATGCGTTCACCGGTGTGACTACGCCTGTAGATGCAGGATGCAGGTTCGAGGTCAATCTCAGGAACTCAGATCTTCGCATCTTTCTTGATCTCAACCCTACCGGAGGAGCATACAGGGAGGTGCCGTTGAAAAGCGCCCAAGGAAATGTCGACATACGGGTGTTTGTCAGGGATCGATTCCAGAACGCACAGATAGCTGTCGGGCCAGTGGATGCGCGGATGGCTGACGGGACACATATGACCGGATCGGTCTTCTACGAGAACACAAACGACATTGGATATGTGACGTTCCGGAATGTGCATTCCACGACATCCCTGTCAAATGCGCTGGCGGTGGCGGATGTGCTGACCGATGGTACGCTTGACTGCCTGCAGCCCGAGAAAGGGACCGAGATATCTCTGGACGGAATCATGGCGGTCGATCCGGCGCATGCCGCGACAAACCGCATAGATGGCACAATCGCCTTTTCGAAAGGGACGTTCTTCGGGGTTCCGCTTAGAAATGCCAGCACGGAGTTCCATCTGAGGGGGGAGAGCGTGTCCTTTGACAACGCAAAGGCGTCAATGCCGCATGGTGGAAACATACAAGGCAAAGGTTTCATTTCGTTTCCAGGATTCCGTGAAGATGCCGCCTCTTTCAAGATTGCGATCAAAGGAGACGATATTGCGCTGAATGATGTACTGTCCTCGCTCGGAATCGAATCCGGAAACATGTCCGGAAAGGTCTCCGGCGTTGTTGAGTTCAATGGACCGTTGACCACAGCTCTCGTCTCCCGCGTGAACGGCAGGGTTTCGGTGTCGCTTAGGGACGGACATCTTGCGAGATTGAAGCTGTTCGCCGGGCTTACCGATTATTTGGCAAAGAACATACCTGGCATATCCTCGCTCGTGGACCAGTCGAATGCCGAAATGGAAGGCACGATATCGAATGGAGTGATCAGGGCGTCGAAGATATTGGTTTCGGGAGGTGTTTTCACAATTACCGGCAGCGGCACTTATTCCATGCCGGAAGACAGGATGGACATCACCGCCCGTGTGAGGATATTCAGGAACGATTCCATAATCGGCAGGCTTGCGAACCCAATCACATGGACGTTTTCGAAGCTGCTTATGGAATTCAGGGTGTATGGTTCGATCAACGACCCCAAATGGGAATACATCTCTGTTCTTGAACGCCTGCTGTAGTCGTCTGCTACAGAGAATGGCGGATTGTGGTATAATTTCAGGCAAATTTTCAGGAACGGAAGATATGAGCGTCATAGAACAGAAGGGAATGTATCCCGAATTTCCGCGTTGCGGCAAGCCGCATGCGCGAACAACCCACTATTGCCCCGGATGCGGGCATGGAATCGTCAATAAGCTGATAGCCGAAGCCTGTGCCGAGATGGGGCTTCAGGACGACACGATTTTCGTCGACCCCGTCGGTTGCGGAGTGTTCACCTACTACTACTGGGATGCTTCGCACATCTCCGCCGCACACGGGCGCGCATCTGCGGCCGCCACCGGTGCGTGCAGGGCGCGTCCCGACGCTGTCACCATCGCCTATCAGGGCGACGGCGACCTTGGTGCCATCGGCTTCAACAACGCATTCCAGGCGGCGAGCCGCGGTGAGAAGTTCGGTTGCATCTTCATCAACAACTCCCTCTACGGCATGACCGGCGGACAGATGGCTCCGACCACGCTCGAAGGCGAGAAGACGACCACCACGCCGTTCGGGCGCGATTCTTCTTTGACCGGACATCCTCTTCATGTGTGCGAGGTGTTCAACCAGCTTCAGGCTCCCGTGTACATAGCCCGCGTCTCTGTCGCCGACACGCGCCGCATCATGCAGTGCAAGCAGGCGATCCGCCGCGTGTTCGAAATCCAGAAGGAGCATAAGGGCTACGCGCTTCTCGAGATTCTCGCGCCGTGTCCGACGAATCTCCGCATGGACGCGATGAAGTCCGCGGAGTTCTGCATGAACGAGATGGAGAAGGAATTCCCGCTCGGCACGTTCCGTGATGTCGAGAAGGGTGTGTCCGGCATCGAGGCCGTAGCTCATCCAGAATCCAAGGTTCTTGAGGCGAAGCCAGTTCCGCTGGTGGCGAACTGCGCTGAGCTTTTTGACGATGGCGAACGCACTCCTGAGGCAGTGGACGATCCGTCCGTGCCGGAAAAGCGTTTCAAGTTCGCCGGATATGGCGGTCAGGGTGTCCTTTCTCTCGGTCTCTGCATCGCGGAGGCGGCGCGTCTCGAGCGTCGTCATACGCTGTGGTTCCCGAGCTACGGACCGGAACAGCGCGGAGGCAGCGCGAACTGCTCCGTTGTCGTTTCCGGCACCGCAATAGGTGCGCCGACCGTCGAGCATCCCGATGTGCTCGTCTGCATGAACCAGCCCGCGTACGAGCGCTTCGCCGCCGACGTGAAGAAGGGCGGGGCGATTGTCGTGGACGAGACTGTTCCGGTGAATTTCCCACCGCCGGAAGGCGTTGCGCTCTACCGTTGGCCCGCTATCAAGATGGCAGAAGATTTTGGCGTTCCCAAGGCCGCGAACACAATGATGCTTGCGGCTCTCAAGAAGTTCAAGCTTACCGGATTGTCGGATGACAATCTCGAAAACGCGCTCGTAGCCTCCTTCAAGAAGAAACCTGAGCTTGGAGAGAAGAACAGAGAACTCCTCCGCAAAGCATCCCAGGCATGATGTCCATACCGTTCTGCAACCTTGTTTTTGCGGCATCGCTCGCGCTTGCGCCTGCGGATCGCCTCCAGATGGCGGACAAGATGTTCGCCAAGGGGCTTTATGCCGAAGCGGCTCAGGAGTATGCTGCGCTCAAGGGGGAGAGAACGGTATCGGCTGACGACATCGCGTTTCGCATCGCCGAGTGCAACCGTCTGTGCGGGCGCGAGAAGGAGGCGTTGGCGGCATACGATTCCCTGATACTGCGCGACATTCCGTCGTCGATGAGGGCGGTCGCGCTGTACAGGCTGGCCTGCGCGAAGAACGACATATCGCTTTTTCGTCAGTGCGAAAAGACGGATCCTTCCGGACGCTATGCATCCTTCGCACGTCTCAAAAGAGCGCTTCTGCTTGCGAAGAGCGATAAGACCGCAGAGCGCCGCGAGGCGACCGGGACGTTTCTCGAGCTTTCCATGTCTTCTGAGAAATCTGTCGCCGAGGAGGCCCTCTATGCCGCCGCAACCCTCGCCTACGGCGACAAGAGATGGAACGAGGCGGCAATCCTTTTCGGCAGGTTGGTGAAGACCTATCCGGGAACGCCGCGTGCCAAGGCCGCGGCAGTTCCATATGCGTGGAGCGCGTTCCTTGCGGGACGCTACACCGAATGCATGAGCGCATGCGGCGACAGCGAAACGGATGACCTGTTCTATCTTCGCGCTTCATCCTTGATTGCTCTCGACCGCAAGGAACAGGGACTTGCGGAGCTTGCCAGATACCTTGAGGTGCATCCGCGCGGACGCTACCGCGCCTCTGCAGAAACTCCGGTTCAGCGTGCCCGTTTCGATGCCGCCGTCAAGAAGGGCGATATGGTGGCGGCCGTTCAGGCGGCGAAACTCGCCGCTGCGTCGTCGGGAGCCGCATCCGACGCGCTCCGTCTTGCATGGGCGCATGAGAAGGCAGGCGCGTTGGACGAGGCCCGCGCGGAATACCGTCGCATCGCCGCCAAGTGGCCGAAGGATCCGGCGGCGGGCGAATCGCTTTTCGCCAATGCTCTTGCCGATCTCCGGGCGGGGAACTGGAACGCAGGCGATCTCGCCCTCGAAGAGGCGTTGAAGCGTTTTCCGGAATTCCCGCGCAAAAACGAGGCACTCTACTGGCGCGGTGTTGCCGCAATGCGTCTCGGCCATGAATCTGAAGGTGTGGCGCGTCTCGAAGAGGCTTTGAAGCTTGGTCTCTCGCTTGACCAGACACGCGAGGCGAATCTTCTGATTGCAGATGCAGAGGTGCGCACAGGAAAGACGGTGGAGGCGGCAGAGCGCTATTCGAAGCTTCTTGCTTCCGGTGCGGCGGATCGCATGGCGGCGGCGCATCTTGTCTCTGTCATGAAGCTTCTCGCAGACCATTCGATGTGGGAACCGCTTCTTGCCGGCGCGCGTGCGCTGTCGGCGCGTTCACAGGATCCGGCGTTCACGCAGATCGCCGCCGCACGGGAGGGACAGGCCCTTGAGGGTCTTGCTCGTTCGGACGAGGCGATAGACTCCTACCGTGTGGCGATGTCCATCAAAGCCGACACCGAAGAGATGGCGGCTGCGTCGCTTGCGTTGGGGCAGCTCGAGTTCCGCAAGGGCGAGTTCGCTGCGGCGGAGAAGACGCTCGCCGATGCCATTGCCCGCAATGCGGGACCTGATGGTCTGAAGGCCCGCGCCAAAGCCTATCGCATCCTTGCGGACGTGTGCAGGGCGAAGGGCGACAACCTGAAGGCCAAAGGGTACGAGACCGTCCTTAAAGAGCTTTTCGGCGAAGAGCTGTGAAGAATATGACGAGATGATGGTTTGTATGATTTCACAAATTTCCACAAATCTTCATAAATTGGATTTATGGGTGTAAGTGAAGATTCGTAGGCAAATCACTATCCAATCCAATAACGACTATGACTGATTTTTCCGGCGCCATTCGCGCATTGTCATGCCGAAGCGTTTTTTGAACACGGCTTTGGCGTGGTTGATGTTGCCGAAGCCGCATTCCTTTGTCAGGCGAGAGGCGGAGATCTTGGATTTTAACAGCATAGACGACAGTATTGCAAGACGCCGTTCCGTAATGAGTTCTCCGACTGTTTTGGTTTCCATCTCCCGGAAACGGAGATCAAGCAGCGTTCTTGATATGCCGAGATGTGCGGCAACGTCTTTCGGCCCGATTCCCTTGACGGCATTTTCCGATATGAACTTAAGCGCCCGTTTGATAAGATGGGCGGCAGGAACCGGCGGTCGCGTGGATTCACGTTCCACGATGCGGGTCACGCCTCCGCAACAGATGGAACGGGAAACGTTTCTCTTGCGGGTGTCAAGCATCTTCAGCATGAGATCCGCTGCCGTAAAACCTTCGCGCTCGGCATCGAATTCAATGCTGGATATCTGCGGTTGCGAAGAGGTGCAGTGCACTTCATCGTTGTCTACTCCCAAAAGTACAATCTGCGAGGGGATGTGTATTTTTGCCTTTCTTGCGGCGTTTGCCGTTTCAGCGGCCACGGCATCCCATGCACACAGTACGGCAGCGGGTTTCGGCAATGCTTTCAGCCATCTCCCAAGATTATGATTCCCGTCTCCGTCCATACCAAATGTATGGCACTCGTGCCCCTTCCCTTTAAGGCGCAACGCAAAAGCCCGTCTGCGCTTTATGGACCATTCCTTTTCCGATTCCCGGTAAGGGACGTATCCGAATGACCTGAACCTTCCTATGGACAGGAAATAGTCCGCAGCCTTGAAGCCGATTTCACCATCATCCGTGCGGATATGTCCAAGGTTTGGCGGGTGGTCCTTGAATCGCCAGTCGTTGAGTAGGACAACGGTTTTCCCTCCTGCAATCGCCGTCTGCAGAATATCTGCATCGGCTGTTGTATCTGCGATGATTGCCGATGCGGAAATGGACAGGCGGCGGAAGTCTTCAGTATCGCTGGTGATATGGATAGTGCATCTGTTGCGGTCATCGCTTATGCGTTTGAGTATTCCGGCGAGTATGTGGCGTCCCGTCATGTTTTCGGTGCGGAGCTTTATGACTACATTTTTCTGCATGGCCGGAATTGTAGCATATCTCGTTGTTGAAAAACAGATGTTTTTGTTGTTTGAAACCGTATGTATTGGCGTTGAAATGTGAAGTGGTATTTGGGATAATGCCTAAGTAATTAAAAGGAGATATAGCCATGATAAAACACAATCAGCAAATCGATAGGTTCATAACGCGTATTGTTTCCCGTTCTAATCGAATTCGAATGGCTTGGTACGTCGCCTTGACAATCTTTACGACAGTTGTAGTACAAGGTGCGACTTTTACCTTCAAGGACGGAAAATTTGATTTCACAAAGGCCGAAAACTATACGGTTGGCGAAGTACAGGCGACGGTTCGCCCTGGCGCCGCCGATGAGGTCATTGTCCCTGCAGGTACATATTCGCTCCCCGGATCCTCTGATTCGTTTAAAGTTCTCTCTGGCGTTAAGCGAGTGAAACCGAATGAAGGGGCTATATTTGAGATTACGGTAGCAGAGAACGATACCTGCACTTTTAATGCTCCAATCAATTACAATGGCGGCTTCGCCTACAACAATGCGAGTGTTCGTTGTTATGGAAAGGTGATCAAGAAAGGTCGTGGTACATTGATTCTGGCTGCGAGCGGAAGAACGAAAAGTACTGCAGACAATACCAATTTCAATATGGATTATTTTACACAAATCGATCTTCAGGAAGGTACTCTTAAATTGCCGCAACAAGCAGCAGGCAACATGTATTTCGGTGATCTTACTATGGCGGAAGGCACCACGCTTGTTACTTGCGGTGATATGACAAGTGAAGATACTAAAAACAAGGCGATATTCACATATCTTCGTTCGCTCAACGGAAGCGGCACAATAACGAACGAGACAGGACGGTCCGGCGGTCAGACGGTTTCTCCATTCCCACGTGATGAAATTGTAAAGAATGTGTTCAAAGGACGAATATGCCATCCGGCGAAAATTTGGCTTACCGGATGTCTCACCCAGTATGGAAACGACACAGGAATCGAGCAGCCGATTGTTGTCGAAGGGAATAGAGGTCATCTCAATGACGGTAAGGGCTATGGAACGTATTCGTTCGAAAATGTCGGTCTTTTCGGTCCTGCAACTGACGTGAGACTCTATGGATTGGGCGGCGGTATCCATTATTTTGGTCTGACGGATGCGACCATAAGCAAGACCATGAATCTGTATTCCTACAGCTATCCCGCGTTTGTTGATGCTGGTTCTCATGGTGGGCTTACTTTTTCTGGCAATTGGCAAGTATCCGCAGATAGTGCAAATTCCGCCGTCCAGAAATGGCTCGTGCTTACAGGTTCAAATAGCGTACCGTGTGTGATAACAGGTGATTTCAAGGACTCCAAATTCAGCGGCAATTATGCGACAGATTCCTTCCGCACGATTTTTACGCAAAAGTTGGGATCTGGTACGTGGAGGCTTGCGGGTAATAGGACGCATGGCGGTGGTTTTGCCATAGAAGAAGGGACTTTGCAGTTTGAATCGATTGCCGAGAAAGGCGTCTCTTCCTCTCTTGGACGTTCTACAAATCTCACCATCGCATGTTCGGTGCGTGATCCTGAGCAGGTGGATTACGCATTTTCGCTCGGGTCGCTGAATGCAAATGCTTCTAAAGCGGTGTTTGACTACGTCGGTCAGGAAGATGCGGTATGCACAACGCGTCCTCTCGTGCTTGTCGGTGACGGTGGATGTCTGAAGGCGTCTGAAGGCCGACTTACGTTTGGAGGTGTTTCAGCCCGTGATGATAATTCGTCGCCGACACTTACCCTTGATGGAAGTGGGGGAAAGAACGAGTTGTGGGATGTAACCGATGGTGCGGATGGTGCAAAAGTCAATCTTGTGAAGGATGGTAGCGGCGAGTGGATTTTGTCTGGAGAACAGGATTTCTCGGGCGATCTGCATGTGAAAAACGGTACGCTCACAATACGTGATTCAAATAAATATACCTGGTTTCGCTTTACGGTGAAAGAGACCGGTAATTCCGGCGCGTTTCTTTCAATGCGTCAATTGGCTTTGTATGACGCAAAGGGAGTGCGTCAGAATATTTGCCTTTCTGTCAAGGCGGCTCCAGTCAAAAACAGCAGTACTACGTTCTGGCCCGATAGCGACGTGTCGTCACTATTGCCGGGCGCATTTGCTTTTGGATCGGAAAGCATACGTTTCAGGGTAAATCCCGATTATTATGCGGAGCAACTTTTCAGCGATGTGGGCAATACTGCTAGCTCTGGCATAACACGGTATGACGGTACCGTATCGTATGGGAGAAACTTTCAGTTGACTGTGTACAATGTTTCTGAAGACAGTCCTATGTCGATACAAAAGACCAATTCCGACAGTTGGGTGCCGTTTGTAATGCGTCTCACAAATGGCGTTCCACCGATTGTCGCTTATGATATCGAATCATATTACAATGATACGGCAACAAATGGATGGCCAAAGGTTGCCGTTATGGAGGCGTCAATTGACGGCATCAATTGGGATCTTGTGGAGACTAACGGAAATGGTGAGGTTATGTCTGAGCGAACCTACGATTTCTCCATCCCACTTGGCGGTAGCTCGAACAATGCCAATAGATGGTTTTCGAATGGAGAAAATCAGATCAATTGGAGTCCTGAAAATGGTACAACTCCTCGTCCGGGCGC
>JAFXEA010000336.1 GCA_017521065.1 Kiritimatiellia bacterium
CCCTTCAGCTCCTTGTCCTGAGCCGGCGTCGCGCGGGCGTCTTCGGCAAGAGAGTACAGCGCAGTTCCCGCATATGGCTGCTTCGTCCTCTTTGCCGCCTTTGCGAGCACGGCGCGGACACGCAGCCGTCCCTTTTCATCAAGCTCGTCGAGCATTGCGCCAAGGTGCTGTATGCAGTAGTCGAGGACGGCCGGCGGATGCTTCCCGCCCTCGAAAATCCCGATCAGCGTCCCCGCGAGATCCTTCGGCGGCGGATCCTGGTTGCGCAGCAAATTCATCACGTCGTTCTTGAGCGCGGCGACACGCTCGATCCGCATCGCGTTGTCCGCCGTGCGCAGATAGGCAATCAGCGCGGCGACATCCTTTTCCGGCAAGTCCCGCCTCCGCGCGATCGACCTGAGGGCGTCGTTCCGCGCCTCGTAGCGGTCGGCGGTCGTGGGATCAGCCCCACAGACGATTGCAACAGCCGAGGACGCTTCGACGACTTCATGATCCATTGGCTCCGGCTTGCGCTCCACCGCCTTGACGCGCACCTCTGCGGGACATGGAGAAACCGGCACATCCGGCGGCGGCAAAGGCTGGCGACGGTTGCGCGATGCAACAACAACGCCAACCGCCGCCACCACCAACAGCGCAGTCCCGCAGACAATTACTATAAGCTGTCTTGTCATCATTCGCGATATTCACCTTCCTATATCATTCTGTCGCAAAAGTCAATTGTTACAGGGGATTTTCGCGTTATAGATTAAATGGGCAGACACTATTTAAGCACGAAACTAGTCGGCCTCAACTAAAGAAATGCTCCCTTGAAAATCATCGCTCAGTGTGAAGTGTAGTTTCTCATGATAGTCAATGTAAAAATCATCACGCCACCTTTCATAAATTTGATTATTAGAGCATGACACTGTATACGACTCAGGTGGTGATGAAAACCCAAACTCAACCCTATGCGAGACCACCTTCAAGGTACATGACGACGCAAGCCTCTTTTCAAACTTTTTCCCCGAATCCGTATTGCCGAATAAGTCTACGTGTCCTCGCTCAATTACGATAACAATCTTGCTCTCCACACGATTTGCAAGCAGCCCGCGCCAAGACAAGGCATACCCTTGATTATCTTTCGCGAACTCAAACTTCCCTTTTTTATCCTTGCAATATAAATATGCAGGGACATTATATGGGGAGAAAAACACATCGCTTGCAATGCACGGAGCAACATAACAACAATATAGCGGAATCGCCCAGACTGCCATTGCAACGTCGCCCGCGGTTATTTGATAGTCAGGCCGAACATCATCAGTCGGCTGCTTCGGCATGAAACCAATGTCGTCATCCCACTTGGACAACCCCCTGCACGCCGGCATCGGCATTGGGCATACGCAGTTCGGTTTCATGTTTTGAATCTGCGAACACAACGGAAGTGCAACCATGCAACCAGACAAAGGACACAGAAATAGCAAGGCCGTCAGAATTTTGAACATCATAATGTTCTCCTTGTTTCAAAAAGACATCTGAAATATCACGCCCGGAGTCGGAAACCATTCAGTATGTACATTGTTTGGAAGCCGAACATCAGGCACCCTTACAGGGAACCGAGGCAAAATATTAGGGAGCTGCGGCTTGTTTGGACCAGAAACCGGCGGCGGCGCATCATCTAAACCGCCTTTACATCTTATTTCATTCCTCCCTTGCCGCTTAATCCAAGTTCTATTCTCACTACAACAACAGCATTCTTTCCATCTGCCATTCCAATCAGCCATTCTAAGTTTAGCCTTTGCAAAGTCTTCTGCAAAATCTTTAGTATCGTCGGGCATAGCAAAATATCTAAGACCCAAGCTATTTAGCAACCAAACTATCAAAGAGTCTGGAACATGACCAAGATAATACCATCGATAATTTTGTCCATAATGAGAATAGTAATCTTGAAGCTGATGTCCATACGACTCATATTTGGCGATATCGCATTCTGCAACTGCCCCGGACATGAGTCGCTCTGAGTCTGAGATGTCACGAAAATGAAGCCAAGGCACAACAAATGGGCTAGTAATCGGCCATTTAATTTTCCAAATTTGCCAAAATTTTGCCTCACGTTCGAGAAACCGATCTTCATTTATAAAATCTGGCATAGGACACGGGGTTCCACTCAACCCAGTATCCATATTTCCACGCCCATGCCCATCATCACCCCAAAATCCTATCACATCATATGCGTTCAACGAGTAATTCTTACAAAACGTCCATGTGTTTCCGCCAACAATTTCCTCAACAGGATCTCGACATATCCATCGCCCCATCACCGGCTCATAGTGCCTATAATTATAGTACACCAATCCCAGCACATCATCCGCGTACTCGCTCGAAAAACGGAGCAGATTAGCCGTTGCGTGAGTTCCCGTCTGCGCATTCACCGCGCCCAATGGCGCATAGACGTAGTGCGCCGCGATGTCGCCGTCCTCCGCAACAATCTCACTCACGTTCTTGTTGCCGTCGTGGGTGTAGAAGTTCAAATTCGAAGGTTCAAAGTTCAAAGATGTTGCTCCATCGTGATGCCCCCACACTAGCGGACGAGTGGCAACAGGCTCGGTTGGATCCCAGATGAACAGTTGTAAGTTGTGAGTTGTAAGTTGTGAGTTGGTGACGGACTGTTCAAAGTTGACTATCTGCAGATATCCGTCGTAGACGAATCGTTGGCCGTTCTTCGTCACTCGGCGGCCCATGCGGTCGTAGGACATCGAGAGAAGTGTGGAAGTGGAGGAGTTGGAAGTGGAGGAGTTGACAAGCGTCCACAGTATTGGGCGGTTTTCGCCATTGTAGGTGACGGACCAAATCCCTGTCGCGGTTTTGACCAGGGTCTGGTTTCCATCGTCATCAAACTGGGGGATGAAATCATCGACGACAGTATACTGGTTAAGCGAGTTGGCCGTATAGACGGAATTCGTGCCGCGCTCGTACGACGCCTCGCGATTGCCGATGTCGTCAAAGTCGTAGGCGTAGCGGTATTCGGCATCAACCGCCGCTACGGCGTTCGTAAGTTCGCTACGATTGTTGTAGGCGTAGGAAATCGTGTCGGTCTGCGCGAGTGCGCTGCCGGACTTCCCGCATGCGACACGCCGTCCCGCGGCATCGTAAGTATAGTCGTACTGCGAGATGATGTTGGTCGGCGTTGCGTTACTGACCTGGAGCAACTGGTTGTTCACGTCGTAGGTCCAAGAAGCGGTCAAGCCATTCGGGTACACGAGAGATGACTTGAGGTCGCTTCCTGCAAGGTAATCCCACACGAACGGCGTATCGCTGCCATTGGCGAGCATCGTCGCCCCCGAACGCA
>JAFXEA010000337.1 GCA_017521065.1 Kiritimatiellia bacterium
CGAGAAGTTCCTCGACGGGAAGCTTCTGAAGCTCATTGAGAGCTGCCACGATGGACTTCTTGAGATTAGCCATGAGGTTCTTTTCAGGGATGATCTCGTCTATCGCGCCAAGCTTCTCAAGTTCTGGAGCGGTGATCTTAAGCGCCGCCGCCGCCTCGGGAGCCCTTGCGCCATCACGCCAGAGGATGCCGGCACAGCCTTCGGGAGATATGACGGAATATACAGCATTCTCAAGCATGAGAATCCTGTCGCCGACCGCAATCGCCAAAGCGCCGCCGGAACCACCCTCGCCCGTGATGACCACTACGACAGGGGTCTTCAGCGCAGCAAAGAACTCAAGCGACTTCGCGATGGCCTCGGCCTGTCCGCGGGCCTCGGCCGTATCGCCGGGATATGCGCCAGGCGTATCAACGAACGTCACGACCGGAACATGGAACTTCTCGGCGAGCTTCGCAAGGCGCATCGCCTTGCGATAGCCGTCAGGATTGGCCATGCCGAAGTTGGAGGCCATGTTCTCTTCGACTGTCGCGCCTTTGTTGTGGCCCAGAATCAGGACACGGAAAGCGTCCTTAGGCAGAGGTTCGGAGCCGCCAGAGGCTCCGTTCTTTCCCCCTATCGTCGCGAATCCGCCCACCAGACCGCGGTCGTCGTTCACGAGACGGTCGCCATGAAGCTCCTCGAAATCACTGCAGAGAGCCTTGATGAAATCGAAAATGTGCGGACGCTTCGCGTCGCGCGCAATCTTCACGCGGTCATATGCCGTCAATGTCTTTGCCTTGGCCTTTGCCATTTTTCTTTCCTCTCTTCCGGTCGATAGCTAACCACTAATCACTAACCACTAAAATCCGAAATACTTGAGCATCTTCACGATGAACGCCTTGAGATCCTTGCGCTCGACGATTTTGTCGATAAAGCCGTGCGCCTTGAGGTACTCAGCCGTCTGGAAATCATCAGGAAGCTTCTGGCGGATTGTATTTTCAATCACGCGGCGACCTGCAAAGCCGATAAGCGCGCCAGGTTCAGTGATGTTGATGTCGCCAAGCATGGCGTAGGACGCGGAAACGCCACCGGTCGTAGGATCGGTAAGCACCGATATGAACGGAAGCCCTGCATCCTTGAGCCTCCCGATCGCCGCCGCGGTCTTCGCCATCTGCATGAGGGAAAGGATTCCTTCGTGCATGCGGGCGCCACCAGAGGCGGAGCAGATGACGAGCGGACGGCGCTCGACGATCGCCTGCTCTGCGGCACGGCAGATGCGCTCGCCCGTACCGGTGCCGAGGGAGCCGCCCATGAACGCAAAATCCATCACGCCAAGCATCACGGGAATCTTGCCCATCTCGGCTGTGCCGATCACCACAGACTCCGTCTCACCCGTCTTGGCGATTGTCGCCTTGACCTTATCCTTGTACGTGCCGGAAACGTCCTTGAAGTTCAGATGGTCGGAGTACGACACCTCACGGTAGAGTTCATTGAACGATCCCTCATCCGCAAGAAGCGCGATGCGTGCGCGGGCCTTCATGCGACCATGATAGCCACACTCCGTGCAGATACCGGTCCAGTCGCCTTTCGCGAAATATTTTTTGCAGCGCGGACACACAACCCACAGTTCCTTGGACTGCGGAATCGCCGCCTTCTCCGTCTTCTTCTCAAACCAAGCCATCTGATGACTCCTTTCAAATCACCAATTATACCATAATCTTTGGCTACGTGCGGCGCTTCAAATCAGGCTTAGTTGCGGCACGGAGAACGCGAAGGGGTAGACTGTCCGTGCGGAATTGGCTTCCAGCGACGCACAGGGAATACTAGCGTAAACAGCGCGGAGGCCGACAGGATCAACGAAAACAGGGGGAACGTCACGACCGGGAGCAATCCCGGCCGCCCTCTTTTGTCCGAAAGCGCGACTGAAATCGCCGCCGTCAACCAACCCATGACAAAGACTAGAAGAACGAAACCGGCGAACATCTGAAAAGCCTGTGCGCAAGGCTGACCGGCAGAAAACTTGACCACAAGCGCAATGATGTTCGCAAAATGGATGAACGCGACCGAGAACCCCGTAAGAATGGAAAAGAAACTGTCGAAAAGGCGAAGCGACGGTTTGCGCAGCAACTTTGCGACCCAGGGGATCGAATACAGGCGCACAACCTGCCAACCACCTGTCTCCCACCGGCAAAGCTGCCGCCACATCGCCGACAGAGCGACAGGCTGTTCGTCAGAGTATCCGGCACCTTCGACATACGCAACCCGTCTTCCGTCAAGGTTTCCCTGAATGGTGAACTCAACATCCTCCACCATTGTCTTGGTACGCCATCCATCAGAGCCCAATGCCGAAAGCAGAAAGGCAAAGCCGGTTCCGGTAAGTTTGCCGGACAACCCCAGATTCGTTCGCACCCTGTTCGAAAGCTCGTTCATCATGGCCCAATATACGGAATACCACCCTGATATGGTGTTGGCGTCTGCATTGGACGCACGGCGGCATCCTGTAACGACACACTCTCCATCGTTAAGGGCATCATTAACAGCATCGAACCACCCGCAATCTACCGTATTGTCCGCGTCAAACACCGCCACCGCGTCAAATTCACCCTGTTCACGGACACGTTCAATCCCCCAGGCGAGCACATCTCCCTTCCCTGAACTTGGAGTGGTTTTCTCCCATACCGTTGCACCTGCGGCACGGGCAGCCTCAGCGGTTCTGTCAGTGCAGTTGTCCGCAAGCACAAAGACTTTTCGCCGATTCTCCGGATACGAAGCACCTAGAATGCTCTGCACCGGCAGCTCTATCACACACTCTTCATCCCTTGCACAGATCAAAACTGCGAAACGCAGTTTCTTTCC
>JAFXEA010000338.1 GCA_017521065.1 Kiritimatiellia bacterium
AGCGCCGCGTGAATTCCGCCCGCCCCGCGCTGGAGAGGATTCTCGCCTCTCCCGATTCGCCGGAGATCCTTCGCCGCTCCGCGTCACGCGCGCTGGCGCGTTTCAAGTGAATTTGGTACAATATCGCGCAGTGAAACCGCCACTTCATAGAATCAGCTTCGGCGTGAGCGTCGCGACCACCCGCACGGTAGGGCGCGCTGCCTCCATCGCGCCGCAGGGTGGGGCGAGGCGTCTCGCCGAGCCGGGACTTGAAGGGGATTGCCCCCGCGTTCCGTCTGCCGACGGCAAGGGGCCGAGGTACGGCTACACCCAAGATGGCAAATTGTCGCAGCGCATCTGGGCTCGCGGCATAGTCACCGACTATTCGTACGACGGCTGGGGCAGCCTGACGAACACCGTCTATTCCGACGCCACCCCCGCTGTGACTCTTTTCTACGACGCGATGGGCAGGCAGACCAACGCGGTGGACGCGTCGGGCGTCACGACCTTCCGCTACGACGACTACGGCTCGTTGACCAACGAGACGGTAGTCGGCGCCGCAGGCGAAAACACGATCATCCGCCATTGGGACGCCTACGGCCGCACGACTGGCTATTCGCTGGTAGGGCGCGATGACCCCATCGCGCCGCAGAGGCAGACCACCATCGGCTACGACGCCGTCACCGGCCGGATCGCCACGATGCTCGCCAATGGCTCAAATGTTCCCTTCACCTGGTCCTATCTCCCCGGCAGCGACCTCAAATCCTCCCTTGCCTATCCCAACGGCCTCACTGCCTCGTGGACATACGACGACAACGGCCAGCTCCTGCAGGTGCGCAACGCCGTTGTTGCGACGGCGCCCTCGCCGTCGGAGACGGAAGTCATTTCGCAGTACGACTATGTCTATGATAACGCTGGCCGCCGCATCTCCTGTGCGAAGTCCGGAAGTTCATTCACACAGAACGACGCTCTATCGTACGGCTACAACGAAAAGAGCGAGCTGACGAATGCGGTTGCCGCTGTAGACTCGGACTACCGCTACGCATACGACTTCGATGAAATCGGCAATCGCGAGTCGGCAAATGAGCGCGGTACGAATGCCGCATACATGGCCAATCAGCTCAATCAGTACACTGCCGTTGATGATTTCACTCCCCAGTTCGACGACGACGGCAACCAGACGCTCGTGAAGACTGCGACCGGCATCTGGACAGTCGCCTACAACGGCGAGAACAGACCCGTACTCTGGACAGGCGGCACGACGAACATCGTGATGAAGTACGACCGTATGGGGCGGCGCGTGGAATACCTTGAGACGGTGGGAGGGTCGCCGTCCTCGGTGACCGTCACCAACGCCCACCACCGCTTCGTGTACGACGGCTACCTCTGCGTCCAACGCCTGAACGCCGCCGCCAACAACGCCGTTGACCTTGCCTTCGGCTGGGATCCGACAGAGCCAGTGGCGACGCGCCCGCTCTGGATGCAGCGCGTTTCGGGTTCCTACAACTTCTTCTACTTCCACGACGGGAACAAGAACGTGTCCGACTTGGTTTCCTACCAGTCGGCGCGCGGCGTCCCGGCGCATTACGAGTACGCCCCCTTCGGCGCGATGACCGCCGCAACCACCAACACCGCCTTTACGGCGTTCAACGCCGCCTCTGTCAACCCCTACCGCTTCTCGTCTGAGTACGCCGACGACGCGCTGGGGCTCGTGTACTACAACTACAGGCACTATAATACAGCGGACGGGAGATGGATGAATTATGATAGACACAATCCTTTTGCTGGCTACGTGTTTGTAATGAATGATGGAATAGGGCAAACGGATTATCTTGGGTTGGAATCATCGTCAAGCGCCCTAGCTCCGTCTCAACGGGGAAGGGATTGCATATATCGAGTTTATGTTGCGGATGGTATATCTGATCCTGATCTTAGTCTGTGGACTAGTTATTGCTCGCAGAAGTTCCCTAAGTATCCGAACGGTGATAGATATGGTTATTGGGGATGCGGGGCCAATGTCATTAACGAGATGACTGGGAATGAGCATCCGGGGTTTGAACTCCCAGTCGTCTTACCGAAAGGGAAACGTGCCAATGAAGATATGCAGACTGACCTTGGCAAACGAGGAATGAAACCGAATTATGCAGAAAAATTCGAAACTATTAGCGGCTCACCCAATCCCTTCTTGGTAAAAACAATTGAACGGCTTAAACGATTTGCAAAAGAAGACAGTGGAGATATGGATTGTCGTTGTAAATCAATAACCATAAAAATTGATTGTTCTAACACACTTCGTAACGCCGAGGTGTTTGAGTTGCTTAGTGACAAGGAGCGCTATAAGGTTTATAATGAGGTAGAGCGTAGAAAGAAATACGACAAATATTCTGTATTCAAAATAGCATATGAACTATATTCTGCCATGTATAAGGAGAAACTAAAATGCGGAACAAAAACAATAGTGGAGTGATGACTCTGGCATTTGTCGTGATGCTGACCACGATGCAATTCGTAGGTTGCATCGGTATTGAATACGAGCCGATTGAGCAGGAAATTGTGGCAGTTAGGGAGATGGTTTTCGAGGCCATGCGAGATCGAATCAAGACGCTTGACGAGGATAGGGCGTTTTATTTCCGGAAAGAGAGATGGCCGTGGATGTCGTGTCCTTCAGATCTACAGTGTGTGCGACGTGATATAAATTGGATCAGATTTAAGGAGGTGAAGCCTGAAGATGATTCGCCCGATGACGGGCGGTTTGGGAATGAACTCATTGACTTGCTTCGCAAGTGCAAGATGGATGACGCGGTCTCGTTTGGGTCAATCAGTAACCGGATTGTCAGCACGGTTGGCCTTGCCTGGTTTGGGAAGGACGGATCGTCCTTGGCGGGCATCGCCGCCATCACGGACGATGACGTGTATTTCATCTATACGCAAATGTATCCAGAAGAATACTCGACCCCGAGTTTAGTCATGTGGGGCTACGAAGTACTTAGAGAACCGCCTTACTATATGTGGCGCAATCCGTATTGGATTCAGTATATGGGCTTTTATCCTATGTCATCGGGTGATAGAAGAAAGTTTGATGGAATGGACAGTAGAATTTCTCGTAGATTTAGCAAAATGTACCCTGATGATCAGTGGTGGGATTTCCTTTTTGAGAATTTTACCACGGCGTTCCGAATGGATATTCCCCCTGAGAGGTTTAATCGCCTTTGATGTAGTATTATTATCCTGAATCCGTGAAGGTATAAAGCACCGATGCTAACAACGAATTGTAACCAATATGGCAGAGTTTACCTGATAATAATTCAATATGAGAATTGTGGATGTCTTTGTGCACCAAACAAATGAGGTGGGAGATTCGTATGCGCATTTTTACTCTTGTGTTTCTGCTGGTTGGTGGTTGTGCCCATGTCAGATGGTTACAGTCCGAGCATCCTAGTCCCCCTACAATGGAATGTGCCCAGACCATGAGGATTTTCCCTTATAATTTTGCAGATAGGGTTGTTGACGCAACTTCGTATGAAGAGGTTAAAGGTATTCTTGGGCTTCCAACGAATCATTATGGATCTGGCGTCGTGTATAACTAATGGGTGTTTGACAATGGAGAGGTGTATGAAATAAATAGCCTGAGTGAGAGTGAACAACAAGGCAAAAAACAACCTGTTGGCATCGTGTTTCCATGTTGGCGCGTCAAAAGGCAAAGTGCCAATACAGGTACTGGCAGATGCGTGGTTGCGACGGCGGAGATCATAAGCGAGAAGCGTCCGAACATGGCATACAAAATAGATGTTTGGCCTTTGGATCATACAAAAGCTTTTCTGTCGGTTGAGGACGAGACCAACCTTGTGTTAGATAGCGAAAGTTTTCTAGGGTCCGGGCTAGCGAAAGTTGAGGAGAATGTGAGCGTGCTTGTACAAAGAACTGATTGCGAAGGCGTGGATGGATTATCATTTCCAAAGACAATTGTGATTTTCCAAACCAAGGAAGGTCGTTGTGATGTCATAGTCAAGGGCACTGACATCAACATGAAGTTTTGAACATTATAAACTTCCTTCTGTGCGGAGTGGGATGGTAGAGAGACAGGGAATGACACGAAGGGACTGATTCTTCCGTATAAGTCTTACCGTATATGTTTGACAGTCGGAACTGATAGACTTTACGTGACATTATGGGGATTATGTGATTGGATGATGTGATGCTGAGAGGTATTACGAATTGCAAGATGAATAGTAGGATAACAGTGATTGTCTGCGGAACTACGCTGCTGATTGCGGCGGTGGTCGTTGTAGCATTGCGCAGCCGCCGACAGCCATTACCGCCGCCGGATGTGCCGGTTGCGTTGTCGTCGACCGAGGTGCGCGTCAAGGCGGTGGAACGGAAGTCGGAGCCGGTGGCGGAGGGCGAGATTGTCGCGGCATCGTATGCCGTTGCGATCGTTTGCGGCGACGGCGCGAATGCCGGCCGCTACGAGGCGCGCAATGATGCGCTGCGCTCGATCATGCGCAGTCGCAGTCTGACAAAGGAGGATGCCGCCGCGCTGATGGCTTATCTTGCATCGACAAATGACGCCATGCGCGTGGAGCGCGTCGCCGCGCTGAAGAACGACGTGATGAACCTCCTGCGCAATCAGGAGCCGCCAGTGGCGGGGCTCGCGGAAACCTTGATTGGAATGTTTGAAGGACAATCACCCACTCCAAACTCACCCACTCACCGACATCCTCCCGCCGTTCTCGACTACTGCATCCAGCACCTCGGCGCGATGCAGGGCGGTCTGGACGGCACGGCGCGCCGCCGTGTCCATGACGTGCTTGTCAAGGCCGCCCGCCGGAAGAACATGCCCTACGCCGGAACGGCGCTGTATTCCCTTGCCGCCGACAGGCGCGCCACGTCCTCGCAGAAGGCGGAGCTGAAGCGTCTCGCGC
>JAFXEA010000339.1 GCA_017521065.1 Kiritimatiellia bacterium
GCAAGCGGATCGCCTTCCACATACCGTTTGTACCACCAAGTCGGGAGCGTTGTGGCGACATTTGTTGAAGCCTCATCAAAGAACCTGAAAAGTATATCCTTGTCGGAATCGACCTTCACCGAAAACGAAGTTGCCATATGACCGGCGGCGTTTGTGACAGGCTCGCCGGATTCCGCACCGGAAGCGGCGACCTCGATCCGTCCAAGCCGCTGCACTTTCATCTGCTTTGATTTTCTATCCTCATCCGAATAGAAATCTCCGTACGACGTCACATCAATCGTTTCCGCCCCGCCCGGCACATCCGCCGGAACCGAAAAATGAAGGGTCTGTCCCTTCGGCACTTTACTCTCAGAATACTTCCATCTATAGCCTTTATTGCTAGATAACAGCATATATGACTTCACCTTGAATTCGGTGCGGGATTCGGCATTCCACGAATCTGTTACCTCTTCTGAAAATGCGCCGCGCACGTAAAGCGCCGCCGCACCGCCTTCGGTGCTGTCATATACGACACTCCGCCCCTTCACCATAATGAAATACTCACCCGGCGACATATCCTGCGCCGGAATGCGCACAGATTCAACCGTATTTACACGATCACCGCCATTCACACCGTTACCATACCATACAACACCGGTCGTTCTGTTGGACACCAAAAGGTCGAGGTCATTTACAAGCGCCTTCTCCGCGCCAAGGGCACCAGGATAATCTGTCCAGACAAGCTGCACAGCCAACGGAGCGGAATTTGTCACTGTCACCTTGACCGCATATGCGCTTCCTTCTGAAAAAGCAACCCTGTCCACAAGCATTACAGACGCATTAGTCGGATAGAGAGACTGTCCAAGGTCCACCCGTCCCCACCCTTGCGTGCTGTTTGGCGCGGTGCCACCACATTCCGCACCGGCATTAACGCTCATGTCATAAGCGCCGCCTGTCAATATCGCCTTCATGAGTGCTGCTGTTGGGTTCTGATATCCGCGCCGTTGGGTCAACCATTGACGAACCAGTGCTGCACATCCTGACACAAAAGGTGTTGCCATTGAAGTGCCGCTGTCATACATGTAACGGTCAAACCCCGGATAAAGACCTCTCGCCGTTCCTGAAGCCTTGGTTGAACGTGTCGATACGATATACGTTCCTGGCGCACACACATCCGGTTTGATACGGTCATCATCCATCGGCCCTTCCGAAGAGAATGATGCAACCTTGGACGGGTTGTCGGCAGTTGCGTCCTCATAGGGCCTGTTGTTTTCGGTCGCCCCGACGGCTATCACATTCTTCGCTCCGGCCGGTTCAAGAATCGTATAGGCATTCCAGCTGTTTCCGGCGGCGAACACAGCAAGCACCTCCGGATGCCGCCACAGATATACATCGAACTCGATGCTCCATGACGAATACTCTGAAGCATTTCCTCCACCCCAGCTTCCTGAATGGATATACGACGGATAATCTCGATCTACGGCAAACAAGGTACTCGGATAAGGTATCCATATATCATTATTAGCATCACCACACTGAAAGAAGTTTATGCTCGCCTCGTACGCCACCCCCTTAAACCAACCTCCAGACACCGCACCATTCCCTGCCGCTATTCCAGCTACATGCGTACCGTGTCCGACCTGATCATAGCCAAGGCAAGCTTTTGATGACGAATCTCTCATTGTTGTGAGAAAACCGATCCGCCCTTTGAAGTCAGCCATCATCGAAATTCTCTTCCCCGTATCCAGCCCTGAATCGGAGATGGTTATATACTGCCCTCTACCAGTGAGCCCGTATATTTCTTGGATAGGCATAACATTGAGAAGCCCCGGCCTTGCGGCAACATCCACAAGAAGCTTCGGACACACAAACCGCTCCACCCATCTGACATCGCCGCGTTTCGCAAGCTCCTCAACCGCATCCACGGAAACATCCGCACGGACACTTCCCCTGTCGGAAGCGACCTCACGACGAATCTTCGCCCCCTTTGCGACAAGCAGCTCCTCAAGCACAGACGAATCATCCTTATGCAGCGGCACAACCGTTACCGACAGGTCATTTGCGCCGGACTGTATCTCCTGCTTCAAGGAACCCGACATCTTGTCTGCAGCGGAAAGAGTCTCGACGGCAAGAAACGAACCGTCTGCGGCAATCTTTTCCACCGCCGCTCCATCTGCCTCAACCACAATCCCATACGGAGGTACAACCCCTGTTACACGTGCGCCACAGGCGGTGATGCGATCACGCACTACACGTGTTGCCTTCTCGCGGGACACTACAAGGAAAGGGGCTGTTCCGCGTCTGCTGAGAACCGCAGGAAATACCGGGATCTCAACCGTGGGGACAGACCCTTCAAAAAACGGAACTGTCACCGTGCGGTTAGCGAGGCGGACCTCCCGTATCGACAACTGTCGTTGTCCAGAATCCTCTACGGAATCGCGCCAAGGCCAAAACACAAAAAGGCACATCGCGCCCGAAATGACGAGCGCGAGCGCTGCTGTCAGGGACGCGATATGCCTTGCCTTCATGACCTGCCGATTACTTTTCAAGCTCCTTGATGAGAGCCGGGATGATCTCAAGCGCATCACCGACTATGCCGAGATCCGCAACCCCGAAAATCGGCGCATTCGGATCGTTGTTCACGGCAATTACCGTATCCGCACCGCGCATTCCCTCAAGGTGCTGGATCGCGCCAGAAATACCAAAGCACAGATAGATGCGCGGCGCGACGGTCTTGCCCGTCTGCCCCACCTGACGCGGAATTCCAACCCATCCGGCATCAACGGCGGCACGGGACGCTGCCACTTCGCCGCCGAGAAGCTCCGCGAGACGCTGAAGCTGCGCAAAGTTCTCCGCCTTCTTGAGTCCGCGACCGCCGGCGACAAGTATCTCCGCTGCAGCGATATCTACACCGTCCGCGAAAGACTCACGTTTCACGATCTTCGTCATCGGCGCAATGAGCTTTAGCGCCTCGGCAATCGTGGCGCACTTCGCCGCCGACGCAGAATCAACCTTGCTCTTCTTGAACACCTTCGGCCGCACCGTCGCCATCTGAGGACGGTGGTTTGGCGTCATGATCGTGGCCATGATGTTTCCACCGAACGCTGGACGCGTCTGCGGAATTCCACCTTTTCTCCGATGCGTTCGTTCAGCAGGGGCAGGAAATCAGCGGCAATGGCC
>JAFXEA010000340.1 GCA_017521065.1 Kiritimatiellia bacterium
AGACGACCTTTGGCGCAATCATGCTCGCGATCGACGGTGGCAGGCCGAAGATCCTCAACCTCAAGGACTTCTTCAAGTGCTACACCGACCACCGCTTTGAGGTGATCACCCGCCGTACCAGATTTGAACTGCGCAAGGCCGAGGCCCGCAAGCACATTTTGGACGGCTTGATCCTTGCGATCTCCAATCTCGACGAAGTCGTAAGGATGATCCGCGCCTCGAAGAACCGTGAAGAGGCCAAGACTGCTCTCGTCGCCCGTTTCGGATTCTCCGATGCACAGGTGAACGCAATCCTCGAAATGCGTCTCTACCAGCTCACCGGTCTCGAAATGGAGAAGCTCCAGAACGAACTCGCCGAGCTCCTCGCAAAGATCGCTGATCTCAAGGCCATCCTCGCGGACGCCGGCCGCGTGTACCAGATAATCAAGGATGACCTTGCGTTCATCAAGGAGAAGTTCGCAGGCAAGAACGATGCCAAGCGCCGCACCGAGATCATCGCCGACGAAAACGAAGTATCCCTCAAGGATCTCATCGCCGACGAACCGTGCGTCATCACCCTTTCCAACCGCGGCTACGTCAAGCGCGTTCCGCTTACGGAATACAAGGAGCAGAACCGCGGCGGACGCGGCATCAAGGGTGCGCAGATCAAGGAGGAGGATTTCCTCCGTCTCGTCTTCGTTGCCGAAACGCACGACTCGCTAATGTTCTTCACGAACACCGGACGTCTCTTCCTCAAGGACGCGTATGAGATTCCTGAGGCTCCGCGCACAAGCTTCGGCAAGCCGCTGGTGAACTTCCTCAGCCTCCAGGAGGGTGAGCAGGTCCTGCGCCTCCTCCCGATCCGCAGTTTCGATGGCGATATCGACGTCATGTTCGCCACGAAGAACGGCACTGTCAAGAAGACCCTTCTCGGAGACTTCAAGAACGTCAACCGCAGCGGCATCCGCGCCATCAACATCGAGGAAAGCGACGCGCTTGTTGAAGTCCGCCTCGTCAAGCCCGGTGAAGATGTAATGATGATCACCAAGAACGGAATAGGAACCAGGTTCAATTCCAACGAGGTTCGCCGCATGGGACGTACCGCAACAGGCGTACGCGGCATCAATCTCCGTGAAGGCGATCAGGTATGCTCTCTTGACGTTGTGGACGACTCTAAGACCCTTCTCATCGCCACCGAAAACGGCTATGGTAAGCGCACTGAATTCAATGCCTATGACGTCAAGCACCGCGGAAGCATGGGCGTTACGGCGATCAAGGGTGCAGACCGCAATGGCTTTGTCGTATCGGCACACGCCGTCGCTGATGACGAATCCATTATCACGATTACGTCCGATGGCCTGATGGTGCGTCAGCGCGTAAGCGACATAACGGTTGTGGGCCGTTCCGGAATGGGCGTGCGTCTCGTACGTCTCACAGAAGGAGCTAAGCTCGTCTCCGTTTCTGTCGTTGAAGCAGAAGAAGAACAGTCCGAAGCGGAAACACCCGCCGCTTCAGCCGATACGCCTGCTGAAGATCACCCCCCTGCACAGCCTGCAGACGAACCTGAGAACGCTGGTTGATAGATTGACGCATAAGCTGAAACCCGCTTCATTCCCTCTCAAAGAACTGTGAATGGGCGGGGTTCAGAACAACTGGAATACAACGGATAAATGTTCCTAAAACGAAAAAGAGACCTACGCTGACGCGAGGTCTCTTTTTCGCCCTTGTTGACAAGGCAAGCGGACTTTAGTTTGCCGCGTCGCCGTATCCCTTGGAAGTGAGATAGTCGATGACCTTACCAACGGTCGTGAGCTTCTCTGCATCCTCTTCCGGGATCGCTGCACCGAATTCCTCTTCGAACGCCATGATGAGTTCGACGGAATCGAGGGAATCCGCACCGAGATCGTCGATGAACGACGCTTCCGTCGTCACCTGCTCCGCGTTGACGCCGAGCTGATCGACAATAATTTCTCTGACGCGATCTTCAAGTTTACCTGCCATAGTTTTAAGTCTCCTTTTTCTTTGAAACAGGTCATAAGATACCACATCCCGCCCTTTAACGCAAGCGAAATTTATCACTCCCTGCAAATGAAATATTCCCCGAGATCATTTAATCGGATCAAGCGCATCACGTATCATGTCCAGATGTTTTGGGAGGACAGGGAACGCCCTTTCCGGATGGAACTGGAATCCTGTCACTGGAATCGTCTTGTGTTCAAACGCCTCTATGACACCATCGTCAGAACGAGCGGAAACAACAAGTCCTTCCCCCAACTCGGTGACATGGTACCTATGTGAGGTGTTGATCTTAACACGTCGCTCTTTTACGACTTTAGACAGCCTCGATCCTGGAACAATCTCCATCTCATGATACGTATCCTTTATGTAAGGGGATATGCGTCCATTGTGAACAACCTTCGGCTTGAGATCATTAGGTATAGGGCCAATCTTACCTCCAAAATAGCGGTTGATGGTCTGATGTCCGCGACAGAACCCAACAACAGGCAAGCCGCGCTCCAACGCCATGCCGATAAGCATGAATTCAAACTTGTCTCGCTTCTTGTAGTAGCTTTCCCTGATCGCACCAGTAAGGACCAGCGCATCCACACGGTCCATTATCGCCGCGACCGCGTTCGTGTCCGCAAGGCAAGGCACCAGAACCGGCAGAAAGCCGGCGGCTGAGATTGCATCCGAATTGGTGACCCGTGCGCAATGATAGCCGTTTGTCGTACACACATCAGCAATAGCGACAAGCTTTCTGACGTTTCCTTTGCCGGAAGCCGTGGTACAACCGGACAATGTGACGACAACTGCAATGAACGCGACCGCTCTAAAAACGCAAAGAATTGACGTTGTTTTCATTCCATGTCTTTTTCTTTTTATGGTTGTTGTTTTGATTCACTTCTCTTTATCCATCGAACGCGAGTGCGGATGAGCAGCACTGCACCGATCGTGAACAGCGCAAGCGAGATGGTTTGAGATATCGAAAACGGGCCGACAGCAGCCCGTGGATCTCCACGAAGATATTCCATGCCGAAACGTATGATCGCATACCCGATAAGGTAAAGAGCCGTAGTTCCCCTGCTGAACCTCCGATAAAAAAGGAAAAGAGCCAGGAACAGAAGCAAGTTCGCCGCAGCTTCAAAAAGCTGTGTGGGAAGTACCGGAAGACTTTCCCTTGCGGCGGACGCAATCTGCGCCGCATTCAGCTGCTCGTACCACGCAGGTGAGCCACGAGGGAACGAGACCGAAAGCGAAGAGTCGCACTGTCTTCCGTAGCAGCAGCCGTAGAAAAAACAGCCTATGCGGCCAAAGGCATGGCCAAGAGGTATGACCACACTCAGCAGATCGGCAAGCGCAAGAGGTTTCTCTTTCCTGAAGAAACACCACCCCATGAAAACAGCTGCGGCAAGGATGAACCCTCCATAGAACATGAGTCCGCCCTGATCCACACGGATGACACTAATCGGGTTGGCGGCGAACTCAGACTGCCAATGTTCAATCACGTAGGCAATACGGCTGCCGACGACACCGGAAACCATGAGAGATATCACAAGATTTCCAAGTGGATCGAATGGATGTCCAATGCGTCTGCAGAGATACGCCAACACATGCCAGGCCGCAAAAAAGCCAAGCGCCATGCAGCAACCGTAGGTCTTGATATGCAGAAAACCTATCGAGATCAGATCAGGATGCATTGCCTCAACCCCTGATCAGCGCAAGCATCGCATCACGGCGCTTTTCCATGAGTTCGCGCGACTTGGCCTCGAGATTGAGTCGAACAAGCGGTTCTGTGTTTGACATGCGCACATTGAACCACCAGCCTTCCTTCTCCCAAAGATCCACAGAAACCCCGTCAAGCTCGAAATATCCCGGAAACTGCGCCTCGATCTTCTCCAGCACGGCGGCAGCATCTGCAACCGTGGAGTTGATCTCTCCGGACTGCACATACTTGCGCAGAGGGGCGATCAGTTCGGAAAGCGGCTTGTCGCTTTTGGAAACGATGTTCGCAAGCGCAAATGTCGCCATCGACGAGGATTCTGCGGTAAAATTGGCCTTGAAATAGTAATGCCCCGAAAGTTCACCGGCGAAGATGGCATCATTCTCACGCATTTGCGCCTTGATGAAGGAATGTCCCACGCGGCTCATCATAGGCTTGCCGCCAGCGGCGAGAATTGTCTCCTCGCACATCTTGGTCGAACGCAGGTCATAGAAGCAGACAGCGCCAGGAACCGTCTCCAGCATGTTCTGCGCAATGAGTGCGGTGGTGAAGTCCATCGGGATCACATCGCCCTTCTCGTCCACAAAACCCACACGGTCAGCATCGCCATCGAATGCAGCGCCGAAAGCATACTTTCCGGGATTCGCCCTGATCAGAGCCTGGATATCCTTGAGCGTCTCGACATGGAGCGGGTTTGCGTCATGGTTCGGGAAATCGCCGTCATATTCACCATAGAGACCGTCATATGTCAGTTTAGAACCGCAGAACGCCGCAGACTCCGCAATGCCCATGCCGTTAGCAAAGTCGCAGGCTATGTGAAGAGGCTTCGCCATGCGCTCAAATGCACGGACATGTGCAGCATACGCCTCCGAAATGTCAACACGCTCGATCTTGCCCTTCACAACGGCATCTTCACCGAGATCATTCTCCATGACCATGCGCTCGATGTCCTTGATCCCCGTGGCTCCAGAGATCGGCACCGCGCCCGCCCGGCAGAGTTTGCAGCCGTTCCATTCCTTCGTGTTGTGAGATGCGGTAATCATCACGGAACCGTCAGGCCTGAGCGTACCGTTGGCGAAATAGCTCATCGGAGTGGACGCCAAACCGACGTCAATTACATCCACACCAAGATCGTTGAGACCTTTTGCGAACGCCTCAAAAAGCGAATCGGACGACTTGCGGCAATCCCGCGCGACAGCAATCTTCCGAGGATTGCCGAGAAAACGCGCGTACGCTCTGGCAATCTTGTAGAAAATATCCTCCGTAAGCTCCGTGCCATAGATGCCACGGATGTCGTACGCCTTGAAAATGCCCATTTTTTTGCCCTTTCTTTTACAGTACGGCACATGCCGTTTTTTTTTAATTGGGCAATATTTTACCATATCTGCCTAATCCTCTCAAATCTCCTCTGCATTCCCTGCGGGAGAAATTTACGGGCAGAAGGGATGTCCGTAAGATTCAAGGAAGCAAAACTTCAAAGGCAGGATTTGGAAGCTCCGGAGTCTCCGACGGTTCGACGACCGTCAATGAATCCGTCGAGGGATCGTACACCACACGGCGATGCACATCGGCGGACATCCTGCCCGCTTCAACCCGCCTGAAGGTAAAATACCTGCATTCGACTGAATCGCCCGGCATGGGCGGAGGGAGCGACAGATCCATTGCAGCCAAAGCCTCCTGCACATGGAGCTGGCGCGGATTGCCATTCGCATCCAGACGTCCCCAGTCATAGAGACGGAACGTGGTGTTGCTCGACTGCTGGACCTCGAACACGGACGTACCTTCGCCGATGGCGTGAACGAGTCCGCCTGGAATGAAATAGCATTCTCCGACCTTGGCATCAAACCGGACCAGAAGACTCTCGAAGGAACCGTCCTCCACTGCGCGGACGACATCGGCATCCGTCACCCCTGACTTGAATCCGGCAAAGATGGGACCATCCTTAAGAACGCACCACATCTCAGTCTTCGCCCTGCCGCCTACGGTCTTCGCGGTTTCGTCATTCGGATGAACCTGGACGCTCAGGCGCATATCGGCGCAGATGCGCTTTATGAGGACAACACCATCATCGTAGAGCCAATCCTCGAATCCCCACAAAGTGTCGTGTCTCTGCCTTTCCATATCCACTCCTTAAACTAAATGAACGAACTATTGCACAGGCTGGAGAATCCAACGCTTGTTGTACCAGAACCAATGCTCCGGCGTCTTCTTTATCGCGGCATCAAGCAACGCCATTGTCTCGCGG
>JAFXEA010000341.1 GCA_017521065.1 Kiritimatiellia bacterium
GGACACAACGGACTGGATGCATGGTCGCTTCTGTGGTACGAACCTTGGGCATCGGACCGTCGCATTGCTGTCGCTTTGTGGAATGAGTGCGCAAAATGCATTGACTGGGGCATGCTTGCAAAAGATCCAGACAGCATCAAGGTAATCGCTAACTGTTGCGATCCTGCAAACGTGCCGCCGATAACTATCGTTTCATTCCTTGCCGCAGCCGCAAGAGCGTGCGGAGACGCGCAGACTGCGGCGCGACTTGAATGTATCGCCGACCGATCCCTTGTGCGTAAAGGCGGCATGCTGTACCTTGATGTCGGACGCGAATGGCGTATTGGGGCGACAGCTAACAGGATTATAGCTCTTGCCCTCGTCAATGGCTCAAACTTTCGCTCATTCCTCCGTCATTAAAGGTAATACCAGCAATCCTTTCGTCGGCGAGGCCAGGCGGCAGCGAGCGGTCGTGGCTATTCAGCGTGCTATCAGCATCATACCGTCCATGTCGTGATGCCGTGTTTCTTTCAAATAAATGGGGGCAAACCATTGATGCGTTTAACGATCCGAGCCATGCTCTGATGGTGTCGCGGAAATGATTGCATTTTTATGGTACAATTAAAGGTCATAAGGAGTGAGTGAGCAAATGGTCAATCTAACGATAGATAACATACCCGTGTCGTTGGAAGAGGGGACTACCGTCCTTGCCGCCGCTGCAAAGGCAGGCATTGAGATCCCCAATCTCTGTTTCCGTGAGGAGCTTAAGCCTTATGGTGCATGTGGCGTATGCGTGGTCGAGGTCGAGAAGTGTCCGAAACTTCTTCGTGCCTGTGCGACGAAGGTTGCGGAAGGCATGGTTGTGCGTACTACCGGAGAACGTGCGCTCAATGCGCGCAAACTCGCTCTCGATCTTCTCATGGGCGACCATGACGGCGATTGCATCGGACCCTGCAAGCTGAACTGCCCGGCCCATACGGATTGCCAGAAGTACGTAAAGGAAATTGCGGAAGGACGATTTGCCGATGCGGTCTCTACGATCATGGAAGTGTTCCCGCTTCCGGCCTCCATCGGAAGGGTCTGTCCCCACCCGTGTGAGACGGCATGCCGCCGCAAGCATGTTGAGGCGCCCATCTCCATTGCCCATTTGAAGTATTTTGCCGCTGATCAGGTCCGCAAGGACGGAACGGCTCACTCCATCTCTGTTGCTCCGGCGACAGGCAAGAAGGTTGGAATCATCGGTGGTGGTCCCGCCGGGCTTACTGCGGCGTTCAAGCTCGTCCAGAAGGGGCATGACGTAACTGTTGTCGATCAGATGCCTGAGATGGGCGGCATGCTGCGCTACGGTATCCCGGAATACCGTCTGCCGAAGGCTGTCCTCAAGCTTGAGACGGGTGCGATCGCCGCTCTCGGCGTCAAGTACGTCAACAACTTCAAGATCGGACGTGATGAGTCTTTCGAGTCGTTCCGTTCGCGTTTCGATGCGGTTATCGTCGCGAACGGTGCATGGCGGTCTTCCGCGATGCGCGTCAAGGGCGAAGAGCTGAAAGGTGTTTGGGGCGGTATCGATTTCCTGCGTGAAGTAGTAACCGGCGGCAAGCCGGAGATTGGTGAGCGCGTTGCGATTGTCGGTGGCGGAAACACAGCCATGGATGCATGCCGCACAGCGGTCCGTCTGGGCGCAAAGGATGTCTATATCGTGTACCGTCGCACGCGCAAGGAGATGCCTGCGGATGACATCGAGATCGTTGAGGCCGAGGAAGAGGGCGTCAAGTTCAAGTTCCTGTGCGCGCCAGATCAGATTCTCGGCGTGGATGGCCGCGTAAGCGGAATGCGTCTGCAGGTGATGGAGCTCGGTGAGCCTGATGAGCGTGGCCGTCGCCGTCCGGTGCCGGTAGAAGGCAAGTTTGAGGAGATCGCCCTCGACAGCGTTATAGCCGCTATCGGACAGAAGAATGATCCGGATGGTTTCGCGGATATCCCACAGACCAAATGGGGGACGATTTCCGCTGATGCTCTCAACTTCTCTACGACAATTCCTGGTGTGTTCGCATGCGGCGACACCGTGAACGATGGTGCAGGAATTGCAATTGGCGCTATCGGTCAGGCTAACGAGGCGGCCCTTGCAGTCGATGCACATCTCAATGGCGGAGAGTACCGTCCTGAGAAGCCGGTTCTGTCCGAACGCGAAGTTACGGATAAAGATTTTGCCGACCGTGAACGCATTGAACGCGTCAAGATGCCTCATCGTTCGCCGGAGGAGCGCAGATGCGATTTCAAGGAGGTCAATTTAGGTCTTTCGCCTGAGGCCGCAATGGCTGAGGCCAAGCGCTGTCTTGAATGCGGCTGCCATGATTATTCGGATTGCCGTCTCATCCGCTACGCGAACCAGCTTCGCAGCGATGTGAAGCGTCTGAAAGGGGAGTTCCATCCGGGATTTGTAGAGACGAAGCTCGTATGTATCGAGCGCAATCAGCGCAAGTGCATCGGATGCAATCTCTGCGTACGCGTCTGCGAAGAGAAGGCAAAGAAGGGAATCCTTGGTCTTGTGGACCGTGGCTTCAAGACGGTGATCAAACCTGAGTTCGACAATCCCGAAACGATAGCTGTCTGCAGGGACTGCCGCATGTGCGTGGATATGTGTCCGACGGGCGCGTTGAGGTTTATTGAAAGATCGTAATTTAGGCAATGGCACGTGATTTGCGTAACCGGATTTTAAATCGAAACAAAAGGACAACAACAGATGATCACATATGATTTGACGGGAAAGACGGCTCTTGTTACAGGTTCCAACCGTGGCATCGGCAAGGCGATGGCGGACGCATTGGAGGCTGCGGGGGCAAAGGTGATCCGCACATCTTCGGCGGAATGCGATCTTACCGATCGCGCGGCGGTATATGCGTTCATAGAGAAGATCAAGAAGGAGCACCAGATTGACATACTCGTGAACAACGCCGGAACGATCCTCCGCAAGCCCGCCGCCGAGCATCCTGATGAATATTGGGACAAGGTCATGGACGTGAACATCAACTCCCAGTTCATCCTGGCCCGCGAATTCGGCAGGGACATGGTTGAGCGCGGTTACGGGAAGATTGTTTTCACGGCATCGCTGCTCACGTTCCAGGGTGGAATAACCGTTCCGGGATATGCGGCATCAAAGGGTGCCATTGGACAGCTCACAAAGGCCCTTGCCAACGAGTGGTCATCCAAGGGCGTGAACGTCAATGCGATTGCGCCCGGATACATCGCGACGGACAACACGGCCGCTCTTCGCGCAGACCCTGTGCGCTCCCGTCAGATTCTTGAGCGCATCCCTGCCGGACGTTGGGGGAAAGCCTCCGATATCGCCGGAGCGTGCGTATTTCTCTGCTCTCCTGCGTCAGACTACGTGCATGGCGTCGTTCTGCCTGTCGATGGAGGTTGGCTCGCACGATAAAATCAATGAAAGTTATACTTGCCTAACTAGGGGTGAGTGTGGGATAATAATCAGTCATTGAAGAGCGATTTGCGTTTTAAACCAAAACGAGGAAACGAAATGAGTGGAAAACTGGAAACGATGACGCCTGAACTCAAGGCGTTTATCGAAGAATGGAAGACGAAGCCGGGCAACCTTATCATGGTGCTCCACCGCGTCCAGCAGACTTACGGATACATTCCCCGTGAGATTGCAATCGAGACGGCGCAGCTGCTTGAGGTACCGCTGGCCAAGATATATGGCGTCATTACGTTCTACAACTTCTTCCGCCTGCAGAAGGCAGGCAAGTACAACATCCAGGTGTGTCTCGGCACGGCGTGCTACCTGCGCGGCGGCGACGATGTGATCAAGGAGTTCGAGAAGCAGCTCGGGGTTGGCGTCAACGCCACGACGCCTGATGGTCTCTTCTCCGTCGAGGCTGTCCGCTGCATCGGATGCTGCGGTCTTGCGCCCGCGACGGTTGTCAATGGTGAGGTTCACGGAAAGCTCGAGGCGAAGGATGTCGCCAAGGTTATCGAGAAGTACCGTGCGATGGGTTGAAAATCTTTTAAGGAGAATTGAAAATGGCCAAGTTGACACTTGATGATCTTCGCCGCATGCGCGAGGAGAAGCAGAAGGCGATGGATATGCGCGACAGCTCCAACAAGGACGTGCAGGTCATCGTCGGCATGGGCACGTGCGGAATCGCCGCCGGAGCCAAGGATACGTTCACGGCGCTCATCGACGCCCTCAACGAGAAGGGTCTCACGAACGTCCTCATCCGCCAGACCGGTTGCATGGGTCTCTGCCACAGCGAGCCTACGGTCGAGGTCATCGCTCCCGATATGCCTGCCGTCATCTACGGCAAGGTGGATCCCGCCACGGCCAAGGAGATCGTGGAGAAGCACATCGTCGGCAAGGCGCTTATCGATTCCAAGATCTGCGACCGTCCTTCGATCGACATCATCAAGAACGCCTGAGTTTTAAGGAGTTGAAATGGCTTATCAATCTTATGTTCTGATATGCGGCGGCACCGCGTGCTTTTCCGGCGGCGGCGACAAGATCGTCGATGAGTTCAAGGCTCAGCTCAAGGCGCAGGGGCTCGACACCTCCGTTCAGGTTGTCGCCACTGGCTGCCTTGGTTTCTGCGAGCAGGGGCCGATCGTCAAGATTCTTCCCCAGGGCACGTTCTACGTGCAGGTGAAGCCTGAGGACGTGAAGGAGATCATCAACGAGCATCTCGTCAAGGGTCGCGTTGTGCAGCGTCTCTGCTACGATCCCAACCAGGCGACGAACCTCGTCGCCGAGGCTAACATTCCGTTCTACCAGAAGCAGTACCGCATCGTCCTTCGCAACTGCGGCGTGATCGATCCGGAGAAGATCGAGGACTACATCGCCCGCGACGGCTACAAGGCAATCGAGAAGGTGCTCTTCGAGATGACGCCCGAGCAGGTCGTCGAGGAGATTCTCAAGTCCGGTCTCCGTGGTCGCGGCGGCGCAGGCTTCCCCACCGGCATGAAGTGGAAGTTCGCCCAGCAGCAGCCGAAGGGCCAGAAGTACATGGTGTGCAACGCCGACGAGGGTGACCCCGGCGCTTATATGGACCGCTCCACGCTTGAGGGCGATCCCCACTCCATCCTTGAGGCCATGACCATCGCCGGCTACGCGATTGGCGCCTCAAAGGGCTTCATCTACATCCGCGCTGAGTATCCGCTCGCCATTCACCGTCTTGAAGTTGCAATCCAGCAGGCCCGTGATCTCGGCCTTCTTGGCGACGACATCCTCGGCAGCGGCTTCTCGTTCGACATTGAGCTTCGCTTCGGCGCAGGTGCGTTCGTGTGCGGTGAGGAGACGGCTCTTCTCCAGTCCATCGAAGGTAACCGCGGCATGCCCAAGCCCCGTCCGCCGTTCCCGGCCGTGAAGGGTCTTTGGGACCGTCCGACCGTCATCAACAACGTCGAGACGCTCGCCAACATCCCCGTCATCATCAACAAGGGCGCGGACTGGTTCAACAAGATCGGCACCGAGACGACGAAGGGCACAAAGGTCTTCGCTCTCACGGGCAAGGTCAACAACTCCGGCCTCATCGAGGTTCCGATGGGAACGACGCTCCGCGAGATCATCTTCGACATCGGCGGCGGCATCCGCGGCGGCCACGAGTTCAAGGCGGCCCAGACGGGTGGTCCTTCCGGCGGCATCATCCCGCCCCAGTTCCTCGACACGAAGATCGACTTCGAGA
>JAFXEA010000342.1 GCA_017521065.1 Kiritimatiellia bacterium
ACTGGTGATCTTGATGATATGGGATGGTATGATGAGAACAGTGACGGCGAGACTCATCCGGTTGGGGAGAAAGAGCCTAATGCCTGGGGGTTCCATGATATGCACGGTAATGTCGATGAATGGTGCGCGGATTGGTATGGGAGTTATCCGACGAAAGCGGTGACAGATCCAAAGGGGCCTTCATCGGGCGCCTTCCGTGTGCTGCGCGGCGGCAACTGGGGCGACGACGCCGGGTACTGCCGCTCCGCGTTCCGCAGCAGCGACGACCCCGACATCGGCTACGACTACTGCGGCTTCCGCCTTTGTTGCTCCGCAGATGAAAATGAATTATGAGGTGTTGTTTATAGGCTAAGTTTTGGACAGATGCGGCGGATTCGTTGTGTCAGAGGATAAGGAGAAACTTATGAAATTCGGAATCGATTTCGGTACATCGTTCAGCACGATGTGTGCACTTCGGAGTGATGGTCGTCCGGAGGTTCTGCGGGATGGGAATGGTGACGAGAAGATTCCTTCCGTTGTCTATTGGGGCAAGGATGGTGTCAAGGTGGGCCGCGCTGCTGTCGGGATGCTTGAAGATGCGCAGTGTATGCCTGAAGAGGAGAAACACGAGACTCTTGGCAGATTGGTAAAAGGCATCAAGCGCAATCTGAAGCCCGGATATTCGATTGCGCTTCCAGACGGGAAGGTTGTCACTCCGGTTGATGTGGTCGCTGAAATTCTTAGCTATCTCAAAAAGGAGGCTGAAGAGAGGCATTTCGGTGAGACGGTGACGGAGGTCGCGCTGACCCATCCTGCAACATTCACCGAAGTGCAAAAGAGGCTGTTGAAGGATGCAGCCAAAAAGGCTGGATTTAAAAATATCGCCTTGAGATCAGAACCAGAAGCGGCGGCGCTCGGCTACGCTTCAATATGCGAGAAGAAGGACAGACTTGGTGGCGGAATATTGGTTTTTGATTTTGGTGGAGGCACTTTCGATCTTGCCTATCTTCGCAGAGAGAAGAACGGGACGCTTCATTTCCCGGTTCAGCCTGTCGGCAGTTCGCAATGTGGCGGTGATGATATCGATCAGATTGTCTATAACTGGGCGGAAAAGAAACTTGGAAAAGAGAAAGGGCGTTCTTTTGGCGATGGCTTCAACAGCGACTTGATTTTTCTTGCACACTGCTGCAGGGCAAAGGAGAAACTGTCTGTCAATTCAAAGGCGTCATTACAGGAATTCAACACGGGATTTTCGGCCGTTCTGACACGGGATGAGTTCAATGAACTGATAAGGTCAAAACTTGATGTCGCGATGTCTCTTGTCAAAAGTATGGTCACCGACTTGAACCATAGAAATCTTTCGATTGATGGAGTGTTGCTCATCGGCGGCTCAACTCGAATTCCGTTGGTTGTTGAGAGATTGAAGGAAGTGTTGCCTGATGTCAAACATATCCATACCACCAAGACGGATACGGCGGTAGTGTGCGGAAGTGTGTGGGAAAGAACAAAAAAAGAAAATACACCGAAACGAAAAGGTAGCACCATCAAATCTCCAAGTGTTGCGCATGAAGTTAGAACATTCATTAAGGTTCCTGATAGGAGATTGAAAAATAAATTGCTAGATTTTTTCGCGATTAAATCATATGGGAGAAAAATTAGGAAGATTAAGACCGTTGGAAGAAAAACCTTATCTCTTTTTCTGTGTTTTATTTCAATTTTTGGAGTCGTTTTATTTGCTTTGTTGACTATGTTTGGGCTAGTTGTATGTCCTATATGTTTGATAGTGTCTTTGATTGAAGGAGAAATTGAAGTTGCATTGGGTTCTGTAATAGGTTTCTTTGTATTCGGCGGTCTAGGGGGGGGACACTGTAAAGATTGCTGGAGTTTTTTTGAAAGTCAAAAAGATAAATTGAATAAATTGAAATAAATAATGATTAAGCCAAGGAGTAACAGAGTGTGGTTTGTATGGAGGCAGATTATATAATTTGTCAGAAAGTAATGCTATGTCTAATCTGAAAGAGAAAACGAAGAAAGCGTTGGATGATCTGGCGGCGTTTCTGATGGATTCGCCGTGGCGTGACGCATACCTGATGCAGGTGCATCAATTGGCGGCGCGGCTTGAAACGCCGTGCGTGCTGGCTGTGGCGGGCGAAGTGAAAGCCGGAAAGAGCAGTTTCATCAACGCATTCCTGAAGGATGATCTGGCGCTTGTCGGTGTGACGGAGACAACAGCGACGATCAACTATTTCCGTTATGGCGAAGTCCCGGACAAGACGAAGCCTGTGCGCTGCGTCTGGTTGGACGGAAGGGAGACGTGGGAATCTCAAGCGTTCCTTGATTCGCTTCAGGGGAATACACAGGAAGTTCTTGAGCGTGCCGTCGGTATCAAGCACCTTGAATTCTACATCTCCAATCCCCGCCTGAAATCGATTCAGCTCGTTGACACGCCTGGAACAGGTGCACATATCGGTGAGGACGGTGCCGGTCATGAAGAACAGACGCGTGGATATTTCAATATGCAGAAGGGATTACGTGACCGCCATAATGCCGAGACGCAGACGATTTCACGCGATGCCGACGCGGTCATCTATATCATGACGGGGCACGCCGCCAATGAGGAAAACGTGAAGTTCCTTCAGGAGTTCATCGGCAACGGCGGCGTGAATTCCCATAATTCCGTCGGCATTATGGCAAAGGTGGACACGAACGACACTCTGCTGGGGAATCTGGACAAATATGTCGACCACATGGCCGAGATTGTAAACGGCAAGCTGCCGGTGCCGATTCCGATTCTTCCGGTTTCTTCGGGTATACAGCGTGTGCTGGACTTTAAAGGGATTGACTGGTTGAAATCTTTGCGGAGCAGACTTTTGGAGGGGTTCGAATCGCCTGAACTGCTGTTGCGCGCACTTGGCGATGCCGAACGGTTTGACCGTGAAACCTGCAGAGGTTCAACGCTTTCCCGGACGGAACGCATGGAAATGCACAAGGGGATGCCCTGGCGATGTTTCGTTGTGATCGCGCGGACTGTCGTTGGTGACGATTTTGACAAAGGCGTCGATGAACTGAGGAAGATCGCCGGATTCGATGCCGTAAATCAGGTTTTGGAAGAGCAGTTTTTCCAGCGAGGAATCATTCTGCGCTGCCACAGCGTCATTCAGGATTGTTGCAGGCTTCTTTGGGAGCTTGAGAACGGCGGGCTTTACAGATATAAAGAAGGGATTGCGAAACAGACGGATGAGATATGCAAATTTATCGATTTCATTATGGAACATCCGAAATATACCGAGAGAGGCATAGGAGGTGAGATGCGGAGATTCTTCGACCGTAAAATGGAGCGAGACCGCTCGTCGGAATTCAAGACGAAGCTTCTGTCGCTCCGGACTGCATTCGAAAATCTTCTGCATGGGGAGATAAGCAGTGTCAGCGCCAACTTTGAAGGATTGCGGCTATTGGAGAAGTATCCCGATTGCGTAACCGATGCTGAAAGAGAGGAGTTGACTTCTTTGTTCAGGGACGTAAAAGACGTAACGGAGTATGATTGCACGAAATTGGCGAAGCGGCAGGTCTTTTGGCGGGTTGCATTGCAGAGCGCCCGGTTGCCGGAACGAAAAGAGCTCGCCGTTGTCGCCGAACGTCAGTACGGTGTATTGATTTCCAATGTGAAAGGGTCTGAGACATGAATTGGTGTGAATTCAATGAATTTATCAAATGTAATATAAAAGGTGTCGTTGAAAATTGCAGGAGGCGGTTTTTGACCGGTGAAAACCCAACAGGTGAATGTGCGATAGATGTGTCGCCCCCGTCAGATATAGACATCGGGAAGAAAAATGACACTATTGTCGCAGGGATAGACATTCCTGATGTCGCAGGACCGGTCGAAAATGAATTCCGACAGCCGGACGGACTCGATATAAAATGTGATCATAAAGTTCTGTCAGATGGAATGGGGAACGGAAATATCGAAGAAAATGTTTCTGCTGTCTCTGAGATCCATATCAGTGAATCTCGAGCTGAGGATATTTGTTCTGGGCAATCAGCAGAAGTTTGCGTTAACGCCAATGAAAGCGGAGATGTCGGAGCTCCCGCCATTCAGGATAATGACATTTGTATTGAAAGTGATACCTGTATCGAAGAAGAATCCTCCGCCACCCCTGTTGAACCGGTGCCTTCGATTTTAGATAACAGACCTTATGTCAAGTTGCTTGAGGATCTGTTTTTGTTGAGTTCGGAAGTGAGCAGAATTTCGGAAAAATCGAATGACGCGAATGTTCAGGCGTTTGCGGAACATGTATACGAGCGGTTGGAGGATGTCTTTGAACGCAATGGCCTCACCCCGATCGATTCGGAGAAGGAATTTGATGTGAGACGCCATCAATCAGTTCCGGTCACCGTTGTTCCCGACGGTACGCCGATTTCCGAGACGCTGTTGCAGGGATGGTGTCTTGAATCGCGTGTTATGAGACGCGCAAAAGTCAAAGTGAATATTGAAAGCAAATCTGAAAGGATAAATGAAAATGAAACTCGGAATTGATTTCGGCACCTCGTTCAGCACGATGTGCGTTTTGAAGGAGGACGGCAAGCCGCATGTGCTTCGCGATGCGGATGGCAACGAGAAAATCCCCTCCGTCGTGTATTGGGGCGATGACGGGGTTAAGGTGGGGCAGGCCGCTTCGGATATTCTCGGCGATGTCCCGTCCATGGATGACGATGAAAAGGTTGAAACGCTTGGAAGACTGGTCAAGAGTGTTAAGCGGGAACTTCTCCCCAGGCACACGATTGCCCTTCCTGACGGCAGTGTCATCACACCTGTCGAGGTGGTTGCCGAAATCCTGAAATACCTCAAGCGCAATGCAGAAGATCTTTATTTCCATGCGAAGGTAAGTGATGTATCATTGACGCATCCGGCCACATTCACCGAAGCGCAAAAGAAATTGCTGACGAATGCGGCGAAGCAGGCGGGATTTTCGAATGTGCGATTGATGGCTGAACCAATTGCGGCGGCTATGGGGTATGTGGCTTCAGGTGCGAAAATCGGCAAGGGGGTGCTCGTATTCGATCTGGGCGGCGGAACGTTTGATCTCGCCTATCTTCAGAAAGGAACGGACGGGGAGTATCATTTCCCGGTGCCACCGCTCGGCGATGCACGGTGCGGCGGCGATGATTTCGATCAGATCATCTACGACTGGGCCGATAAGCGGATGAAGGAAAACTGCGGAAGCGGGTTTTCCGAGACGTTTGATGTCGACCTTCCGTTTCTGGTTCTTTGCCGCCAGGCGAAGGAAAGACTTTCACGGAGCGATTCGGCCAAATTGCGGTATTACTCAAGCAGCACGAGCCAATCTTATTCGGAGATGCTGGCGAAAGATCGTTTTGAGGACATGATTTCCGCTAAGGTAGATGCGACGATTTCTCTTGTCGAAAGGATGATGGGGGTTCTTGAAGAGAAGAATCTTCCGGTAGATACCGTTCTTCTTGTCGGGGGGTCGACGCGAATCCCTGTTATCGCGGAAAAACTGAAAAAGATACTTCCCGTTGAGCCTATCCGAACGATTGACACCGATACAGCCGTTGTGATGGGAAGTGTGTATGAGATCCCGGCTGTCGAAGTGAATACAAGCCGTCCAGCAGCATCTTCGGTCGAGGTGCTTGATCAGGTGAATGTTGCACTTGGCCGTGACGAGAAAAGCAGGGATTCCGATCTTCTCAGGCAGGTACAAGTGGCGCTTCTTAGACGGCAGTTGAACAAGTAAGGAGTATATAATATGTCAGAAAAAATGATGTTGGCCGCCATGCGTGGCGATGTTGAGGCGATGTTTCGCCTTGGGTCTGCTTATGCAATGGGGAGTGACGGTGTGTCCATGGATGTAGAAGAGGCTCTTCATTGGCTTAAAAAGGCGGCGAAGGCCGGACATACGGTAGCGGCCGAGGTGCTGAAGGATATCGGCAGGACACGGGAAACATCGAATGAGATCGGAGAATGCGAGGGAGATGAAAAAATAAAGCGTGTTCAGCTTTGGAAGGATGGACCTTATTGGGCGGACAGAAATATCGGGGCTGAAAATCCATGGGATTCGGGGTATTATTTCTGGTGGGGTGATACGATAGGTTATGAACGGAAGAACGGCAAGTGGGTCGCGAGTGACGGATCAAACTCCAATTTCGAGTTTGAAATAGAAGATACGTTTACTTTTGCACCCTTTGGATCGGAATTACGACGCCTAGGCTGGATTACGCCGGAAGGTGTTCTTTCTTCTGATCATGATGCGGCACATAAGCATTGGGGCGGCGGGTGGCGGATGCCGACAAAAGCGGACTTTGAGAATCTCGTGAACAAGTGTGATTGGCAATGGACAAGAATGAACGGTGTCGAGGGGTATGTCGTTCGTGGTAGAGGTAAGTATGCGTCTAAAAGCGTTTTTTTTCCTGCCGCCGGCTACGGCCGCGGGACTTCGCTCTACAATGCCGGTTCGTGCGGCAGCTGCTGGTCGTCCAAACTGTCGGACGACATCGTCGCGTGGGCGCTCAGCTTCGATTCGAGCTACGACAATTCGCTCTACTGCCTTGACTGCGGGAAGTCCGTTCGTCCAGTTTTAGGGTTCACCAAATAGCGAGCGGATGCGAGCGCATTCGATTCTTTGATTCTTCAATTCTTGAGCGCAAAACGAAGAGGCAAAATGTGCAAGACTCGATACCGGGAAGGCGCAAGCGAAGGAGAAATTAAAATGACAAGTGAAGTGGATTTTAACCATGTTTTGACATCTAAGGCTAATGCAGGCGATTCCGAGGCGATGTTTCAGCTTGGAGTGTCATGCGCATTCGGAAGAGGCGCGGAGCTGGATCTTGAAAAGGCCTTGCATTGGCTGAAGAAGGCGGCGAAGGCTGGACATACGGTAGCGGCCGAGGTGCTGAAGGATATCGGCATGACGGTGAACGCCTCGGGCGGCAAATCGCGGAGCGGAGGTGGAGGGCGTTGCCTTTCTACGGGCGACACAAAGACCATTACGCTTCCCGGCGGAGCGGAGATGGAGATGATCTATTGTGCACCCGGTTCGTTTATGATGGGAAGTCCGGAAGATGAGGAGGGTCGTTACGATAATGAGACTCAGCACAAGGTGACGCTGACCAGGGGCTTCTGGCTTGGGAAGTATCCCGTCACTCAATCGCAGTGGAAAAGTGTGATGAGAGGCAATCCATCTGTTTTGGGAGGAGATGCCTATCCTGTCGATTCTGTCTCATGGGCTGACTGCAAGGAGTTCATAGAGAAGATAAATTCAAGATCCAATATCGCCGCCCGTTTCCCTACAGAGGCGGAATGGGAATATGCCTGCCGTGCGGGAAGTGGAGAAGCCTATTCGGGAACCGGAGATCTGGATGAAATGGGATGGTATGATGGGAATAGCGATTATGGAACGCATCCAGTAGGAGAGAAGGAGCCGAATGGATGGGGCTTCTACGATATGCATGGTAATGTAATGGAATGGTGCGCGGATTGGTATGGGAGTTATCCGACGAAAGCGGTGACAGATCCAGAGGGTCCTGCATCGGGCGTCGTCAGCCGTGTGCTGCGCGGCGGCGGCTGGGGCTGGGACGCCAGGTACTGCCGCTCCGCTTGCCGTATCAGCTTCAGCTCCGACTCCGGCAACCACGACTTCGGCAGCTACGACTCCGGCTTCCGCCTTTGTTGCTCCGCAGGACCGCACGAATGAGGGGCGGAGCCTGAAAGCGCGAGCCGGCTAAGGCCGCCAAAGCGGAGCGGCGGCCTGTCGGCGAGCGCAGGAATTTATTGAGGAACTATGCAATATGTCTGATATTTCCGATTCGCTTGACAGCGGGTTTCTTAAAAATGTCAGGGGCTCGTTGTCCCTTGTGCAGAACTTCTATGTCGAATTTTTCGGCACTTTAGTTCCTGGCCTATTTGGGATTGTGTGCCTATCGTGTCTTGCTGTATGGTGTTGTTGCGTCTTAGGAGTTGACTGTCCAGAAGCATTGGATCGGTTTCTTGGCAAAGGAGGAATGAATGTTCTCGCTATGACGTTACTCGTTCTTACAGTTGCCTATATCATCGGAGCCGTGGCCTATCGCCGCTCTCCAAAAGTTCCAGATGCCATTTCCTCCTATCGGCAGTGGATTATGACGCGAAGCAGTTCTGCCTCCGATGAGGTCGGGCGAATGTCGGTGCCGTTTGATTTCTCGCAGGTTACTCCTTCCGGCATGATAGAGCGTATCTGTTTCTGGTTCAATCGTGGAGAGTGGCTGTTGCGCAGAAGCGGAAGCTGCATTGATTATCCGTATCCGCTGATGCGCAAATATCTATACTGCCGTGGACTGAAGCATCTTGCGGAATATGTTCCCTGGTGTGCCGGAAGCGGCGGTTCGGCATTCAAGGAGACGTTCAGGAAGGGAGTGTGCAGCAAGACATACATCAACCTTATTAAGCAGCGCCTGCGCAGTGCGGGGCATGAGAGCCTAATAATGGACGTGATCAGGAATGAATGTCACATCCGGATGCTGTGTTCGTTGTGGTATATCCTGACCTTTATTACAAGGGTGTCGATTATTTCGGTTTTTGTTGTCGGATTGCTCTCATACGGCAAGTTTTCGGGAGAGGTTCTTTCGAATGATTGTTTTCGTGAAATGGTCGGACCTTTTGTTTCGATGATTGCCGGTTTGGCCATGGTTTCATATTGTCGATATAGTACGGAACGCGGACTTCATTATGTGCGAACCCGTGAAGTCACCATGATTCTTGAAAGCGCGTGGATTATGGATAATGTGGATTTCAAGGGTCGCCTTTATACCAAGCTTGAAAACGGGGATGCGTTATTTCAGGACATAAAGAATCAGGCGAAGGCTTTCAGGGAGTCCCATTGCTCAAACTGCAAGTATTGCAGACAGTGCCATAGCGAGGAAACGGCAGTTTGAGTTGTTAAAAGAAAGGGAGAAGAACATGGAAAAGGAGAAGGATAAGATGAATGATATTGCAGAAAAAGCAAGAAACGAAATGTGGTTTCTAAAACTGAAATCGGCTGTGTTATGGATTATGCTTCTCGTAGCACTTTGTGTGTTAGGCGTATATTGCTACTACATAAGTCCCCATGGCGCAGAAAGGAATGTCAAATTCCAAGGTTCCTGTACTGCAACCTTGGACTCATGTATGTCGCATTACACATCAAGTCAAAACTCCGTAAACGCCATGAATTCATCACCGAAGCGGGAAGATCCCTCTTCGAAATTCAATGTTTCCAGCCGAACTGAGGTGAATGGCGGTGCATCATGCAGAATCCCATTCTTCAAGTTTTCATTGGTTTTGGCAATTGGTGGATTCATGCTTCTTTTCTCTGTAATTTGCTGTTCACTCATTTCAACCGATCAGAGGAGGAGGGAATTGATGAAGCTATACGTCACTGCACGTCATAGGCAAGATGCGTGGGAGAAGGGGTTGGAGCTGTTGGGACGCTGCACAGGTATTGCAAATCAAAAGATGCTTAATGTGAATCAAATGAATCAAGTTAATCCAGCAGGTCTGAATAAACCGGTTCTTGCGATGTGTGCCGATTTCAAGGTCGTCGAGATGCTACTTGAAAATCTTTCGGACGATCCGTCCAAACGTGTATTCATGTAAGAGAGGAGAATTGGCGTGTCAGAAGTTGAAGCATTGGAAAATAAAGCCAAAAATGGTGACATCGAGGCGATGTTCCTTCTTGGAACAATGTATGCCTTTGGCAATGGTGTTGCTATAGACTTGGACGATGCGTTGCACTGGTTGAGGAAGGCGGCGAAGGCCGGCCATCCGACCGCTGGACTCGTGCTGCAGGACATCGGACAGGCTGCGAACGCTTCTGGAGGTGGCTCGCGAAGCGGAGCTGGGGGCCGTTGTCTTTCTACGGGCGACACAAAGACCATTACGCTTCCCGGCGGAGCGGAGATGGAGATGATCTATTGTGCACCCGGTTCGTTTATGATGGGAAGTCCGGAGGATGAGGAAGATCTTTTCGATGATGAGACTCAGCACAAGGTGACACTGACCAAAGGCTTCTGGCTTGGGAAGTATCCCGTCACTCAATCGCAGTGGAAAAGTGTGATGAGAGGCAATCCATCTCATTTTAAAGGAGATGATAATCCTGTCGATAGTGTCTCATGGGACGATTGCAAGAAATTTATAGAGAAGATAAACTCAAGATCCGGTCGCACAGCCCGTTTCCCCACAGAGGCGGAGTGGGAATATGCCTGCCGCGCAGGGGAGGAAGGTGCTTATTCCGGTACTGGTGATCTTGATGATATGG
>JAFXEA010000343.1 GCA_017521065.1 Kiritimatiellia bacterium
ACGGGGTCTTGCACGTTGCGAGTTTCTCGGTATCGGCGAGGCTTTCTGCAGGAATGGCGGAGACTGTGCGCTTGGTGCGGCGGAGGGCATCCCCGGTACGGCGTTTCCGAACGTGTTCCATCCCGAATTTGTGAGGTTCTGCGACGAGTATGCCGCCCGGCGGTGTGCTCCACAGAAGGGCGATACGTCCCTTTTCGGATATTTCTTCGACAATGAACTTGCATGGTACGGACGTAGTGGTCCGGCAAGCGGAATTTACGATGCGGCCCTGAATGCGAAAAAGGGGAGTCCGGCGCACAAGGCGCTTGCCGATTTTCTTGCGAAGCGCGGCATCTGTGGGGTTGGCGCCGCCGTTGAAGGAAAAGCAAAGACGGAATTTGTCCGCCTTGCCGCAAGGCTTTACTTCAAGACCATATCGGAATCGATAAGGCGCCATGATCCAAACCATCTCCTGCTCGGCTGCCGGTTTGCCGGCTTGGATTCGGCACATGCGGTCGCATGGGAGGAGGCCGGGAGATTCTGCGATGTCGTGTCGTTCAATCACTATCCGTGGGCGGATCTCGACGAGAATGCGGTCTATCTGTGGCGGGATTCGGGTTCCAGGGCGGTGGATGCCTATGCGCAAAAACATGCCTTGACGGGAAGGCCGCTGATGGTTACGGAGTGGGGCTTTATCGGCCTTGACTCCGGCCTTCCCTGCACGGGCGGATACGGACAGCGCTTCCGCACACAGGGCGAACGCGTCCAGGCTGCGGAACTCTTCGCCAGGACCTTGTCGGCGCTGCCGTTCATGGTCGGATACAATTTTTTCATGTGGGTGGACGAACCCGCGCAAGGCATATCCAGAAAGTTTCCGGAGAATTCCAACTACGGTCTTGTGGACGGGTGCGGCAGACCGTATTCGGAACTGGTGAAGATGTTTGCCCGCGTTCACGGGAAAGCCGATGCGCTGCATGCCGCGGGCAGACTGCCTGCCGGGAAGAAGATCGCAAAACCTGCGGAAAAGAAAGCTTGCCGGTTTCCTTCCTCACGGATTGCGGCATCCGGTACGGCGAAGTTCGCCCGTGTCGGAGATGGGTATGCGCTTAGCACCGCGTCGGGACTTGCCCTCAAAGGACGCGTCGGCGGACGCCATGCGTTTGAATCCGTTTCCGTCAACGGTCTCGAGTGCGGATCCTTCACATTCATGGTCTATCATGGCGAGTGGCATGATGTAGAACGTATTGAATCGGCAAAATGGATTCCACGGCGCGGGGCATTGCGCATTTCTGGCGTGTGCAGCAGCGGGCGCAAGGCGTTTCGCGTTACGTGCGACATAGTGCCTTTTGCCGGGAAGCCGTGGTTTGGCTGCGATGTGGCGAGTGTAGACAATACCGGAGAGGAGAATCTCGACAATGTGTCCGTATGGCTGCGGCAGTACGCTCCGTGGTCGAAGGACGCCGCCCGCGCCGGTGCGGTGCGGCAGGTTCCGGATCTCTGGAAGCGCCCGGCGTCGGGCGTATGGCTCAGGGCGTCGGACGGTGCGTGGTGCGGTGCGGCGACTTTCTCGCGGGCCGTCAAGACCTTCAACTACTATACGGCCCATGACGGAAGTGCGCATCCGGATGCGGAGTTTGGCGATACGAAGCCGTTGCAACTTGCGCCCGGCGCAACCTGGAAGCCGAACGGAAAAGTATGGATGGTTGCGGCCGCAGGTTCTGGAGGCGCAGGCGGATGGGAAAAGTTTCTCGAACAGTTTTCATGCTGGTGGCATGAGTGCAAGGGGAAGGGTTTACGATGAAAAGAACGATTGTTGCGACAATCATGCTGGTGGCCGTCGTTTGTGCCGCCCAGCCTTCGCAAAAAAAGGCTTCCGTACATGCGAACGGCGCCATATGGTACGACACGGCGGGTCATGTCATAAATGCCCACGGGGGCGGCGTTCTGCCGTACGGAGGCAGATTCTATCTTTACGGGGAGCATAAGGTGTACGGCGTGCAGGGCAATCGTGCACACGTCGGCGTGCATATGTATTCATCTCCAGATCTGATCGCCTGGAAAGACGAAGGGATTGTGTTGGGGGTCGAGAACAATCGCGACAGCGATATTTCCGATGGATGCATACTGGAACGGCCGAAGATTGTCCATAACGCGAAAACCGGCAAGTTCATCATGTATTTCCATCTGGAGCGGGCAGAGTTTCCCGGATATGACGATGCTCGGGTCGGAATAGCCGTTGCCGATACGCCGACAGGTCCGTACAGGTTTGCAAAATCGCTCAATCCTACGCCGGGAACATATCCCGTGAATGCGCGCGAGGAAGAAAAGACACCGGCGGCGCTGGAACGCTCGGAAAAAGAGTGGATGGTGTCGCTTGCCCCGAGCGATGCGGGCCGCAAGGCGCTGATCTATCCGGCGTGCATCGAAAGAGGGCAGGATTCCAGGGATATGACGCTTTTTGTCGATGCCGACGCCACGGCCTACCTCATCCACTCCAGCGAACGGAATTCCACTTTGCATTTTTGCGAACTGACGGAAGACTATCTGGATTTCACTGGTAGGTGGTGGAGGGTGGCCGAGAAAGACTGGACGGAGGCTCCTGCCGTATGCAGGAAAGACGGATGGTATTACCTGATCGGGTCCGGATGCACGGGGTGGGATCCCAATGCCGCACGGTATTATCGTGCGCGGAAGATAACCGGTCCCTGGGAGAGGTGCGGAAATCCGTGCCGGGGGGTTAATCCGGCGAACGCTCTTGGCCCGGAGCTTACCTGGGGTGCCCAATCCAATTACATACTGGAGGTTTCCCCCGCTCTGCATCTTGCGATGTTCGACATCTGGAATCCGTCCAATCAGGTGGATTCGCGCCTTGTCTGGCTGCCGGTGTCTTTCGGCGATGGCGAAATGTCGATTCGCTGGCGCAACGTCTGGCGCAGCAAAGAATAGCCGATTCTGGAGATGATTAGGATGAACAGATATTGGACGGCAGTTACGGTCTTTTTGCATGTGTTGGGGGCCATCGTCTTTACTTGCGCCGCGGCGCAGGAAGATGCGGCCGATCCAAGGATGCGCACTTACGTATATCCCAAGCGAATCGTATGGTGCACGCCCTCCGGGAAGCATAAAGATGGATGGGAAGCGCGCGGATACGTCGAAAAACCGGAGTTGCTTCTAGAACGGAAGTTCGGCCAGGTCTGCGAGGGGCGTTTCGCGACGCAGAACGGTTGCAGGCTGGTGAACAGGGGCGAGCCGCCGGGTATGATTCTCGATTTCGGACGGGAGCTTCACGGATTCATTCAGCTGGGCATGAGTCCGGGAGGAACCGCGGGTGCCCGTCTCCGGTTGCGTTTCGGCGAATCCGTATCGGAAACGATGAGTACGGCAGGCGACGGAAAGCATGCGACAAACGATCATGCCATGAGGGATCTCGAGCTTCCGGTTCCGCAATTCGGCTCGATCGAAATCGGCAGCACCGGATTCCGCTTTCTTCGGGTCGATCTCGTGTCCGGCGGCGAAACGGGTTTTGAATTTGTCCGGGCCGTTTCGCTCATGAGGCCCATGGTGCGTATCGGGGGCTTTCGTTCGTCCGATGAACGGCTCAACCTTGTGTTCGAGACGGCGGTGCGCACGGTGCATCTGTGCTGCCAGGATTATATTTGGGACGGGATAAAGCGCGACAGACTCGTGTGGATGGGGGATCTGCACCCCGAGACGATGGCGATACTCAACGTGTTCGGCGCGGCGGACATCATTCCGGAATCGCTCGACTACATGGCCGCCACGTCCGTCCCCGGCCGCTGGATGCACGACATGCCGACATACACGCTTTGGTGGATACGGAATGTCGCCGAATGGTACAGGTATACCGGCGATGACGGGTATGTGCGCCGCCATTCGGCATATCTTGAAAAAACGTTTGACCATGTTGTCTCCGGCATGAAGGATGGCAAATGGCTTGCCGGAAACTTTCTCGATTGGCCGACTCTCCACAATTCCGGCGCATGCGAGGCAGGTACGCAGGGTCTGGCCCTGATGACGGCGCGTGACGCGATTTTTCTGGCCGGGGCGGCCGGTCTTCCGGGATTGGCGGAGAAGGCCCGGACGATGGAAGCCGAGCTTTTGAGGCTGCGGCCCGGTCCGAACGGTTCGAAGTGCGCTGCCGCAATGTTGGCGCTGTCCGGTCTGCGTGCCCCCAAGGAGATGTTTTCGGAGGCGCTTGGCGCTAACCGGCACAAAGGAGTCTCGACGTTTTTCGGCTATTACATGCTGGAGGGAATGAGCGCGGCCGGCGAGAATCAGCGTGCGCTCGATACCGTACGCGACTATTGGGGCGGAATGCTGGACATGGGGGCGACGAGCTTCTGGGAGGATTTCGATCTTGCCTGGACGAACAACGCATATCGCATAGACGAGATGCCGGTCGCAGGGAAAAAGGATGTGCATGGCGATTTCGGACAGTTCTGCTATTCCGGATTTCGCCACTCCCTATGCCATGGTTGGGCGGGCGGCCCGGCGCCATGGTGCATCAACCATGTATTGGGAATCCGGCCTCTCGGAATCGGATGCAGGACGGTTGAAGTAAAGCCTTTTCTTGGCGATCTTTCATGGGCGGAAGGTGCTATGGCGCTTCCGGACGGCCGTGCGATAAAGGTTCGGGTGGAGAAGCTTCCGGACGGAACGTTAAAAACCGATGTCGAAGCACCTGACGGCATACGGATCGTGAGGTGATATTGAAACCGATAAAAGAGATGCTTGGTGTTGTCGGCGGCGGGCGTATCGTTCGCTTCCGGCGCAGACTTTACCTGTCGCGTGCTTCCGCTCATGGGGTCGGACAGTACCTACGCGTTTTCGACCGGCAACACGTATCCCGTCGTGGGGCGTCCGAACGGGATGCACTTGTGGACCTTGCAGACCGGCAAGAACGGCAGCGGCTGGATTTACGGCTGTCGGGATGCTGTCGGTGAAGAGGATCGCGCATCGTGGTTCACGCACAAGGCGGAGATCGTCGAGCCGCAGCGTCTCAAGGTCCATCTCGCGGACGACGAGGACAAAGTGTCTGAAAATGTGCGAACTTAAGATGTGTGAAGTGTTTGAAAATGTGCAATTCTCTTATTCTCAAAGTGCTTGAAAACGTGCGAGTGTCTGGAGTTTACCCATTTTTTGAGCGCGAAAGTGAATTTCACCCCGATAAATAAAGGGTGAAGTGCATTTTAAGAAGTGTATTTCTCAGGTTTTGCATTTATGAGGGGCTACCCGTAGTCGAGTTCAAAGAGTTCCGCGAAGCCCGGTAGCATGGGAGCGTTTGTCGCAGATGCATCAATTGCATTAGTCTTTCCGAAAGTTCTTATCCATTTGCCGAACCTTGTGAACGCACGTTTGAGTCCGTCTGCGATGGAATAGGCTGCGAACTCCGGGATTTGTCCCATGCGTTTGCTCAAGTGTTTGAGATGTTCTGCGAGTATCTCGTGTCTGACATTGCGTCCAATCCATACAGTCGCAAAATACGCCGAAACGAGAACGAGAGCCGCCATATTACGAATGCTGGCGTATGACATGACGCGGATGTTCTCAAAGCCGTACGACTGTTTGACGAATCGAATCGTCTCTTCGATTCTCCAGCGGCTTAAATATCCTTGCACAACACGCCATTGAGATTTGAATGAGCTGTCTATCGGAAGCGATGTTATGAGCATCATCGGATCCTTGCCGAACCCTTTGACGACCACAAGGTGCAATTCCTTGTCTGGATGCATCGGCAACCTGATGGGCATGG
>JAFXEA010000344.1 GCA_017521065.1 Kiritimatiellia bacterium
CCTCGCTGTCCTTGGCCTGGCGCTCGTTCATGGTCAACAACGTCTTTGTGCCATCCTGCGAGACTATCTGAATGTTTAGCGCAAGCATCGTGCCCATAGACCTCGGATTCCCTGGCGTCGGGCGATCGCGGAAACGCCCGTCAAGCTTTATAAGGTATTGGCATTCGGCAGGAACGTTTGTGAGGAGGAAGCCCTTGTCGGCGAAGAACTGCGAAAAGTGGCGTATCAGGGACTCATCCGTGGCCACAATGCAGAAGACGGGATTGTCAAGGCACTTGAAATACGAACGATAGCTGTCGTAGAGTTTGCGCTTGTCGACCTTGGCCAGAATCTCCACGCGGAACTCGGTCTCGACCTTCGTCTCCCTGGTTATGCGATATTCCTCGACGAGCGCACCGGCTGTTGTGGCAAGGCGCTTGTGCATCTCCTCTCGCTCATTTACCGAGACCTTGCCCACCACTAGCGTGCCGGCCACTTGCTCTACAGCGGAGCGAAGCGCGTTTTTCTCGGCTATGTCACGCTGGACGTCTATGCCCACGGCGGCAACCACGCCCCTGTCACCCCATTTCAACTGTGCGGCGGCAAGATCCGACGTCCTGTCCTGCATCTTCTCCGCCAGGTACATCACGACCTCCATCTCGCCTGAGGAATTCCTGCCGGATCCCGCAATCTGAAGGCCTTTCATCATCTGGCTTATGGACGATTCCGAGAGAGACGAGACAAAGGCCGATGCCTCGGCGTTGCCGTCGCTGTCCGCCGTCATTCTGAGCGCCACAGTGTCGTGCGCCTTGAACGACTGCTCCAAGGCGGACGCCAGCTGTTTCTTTGCGTTTGCCTCTGCGATCTCACGGCTCAAGGAGACGTCGTCCTCGCGATATCTTGCATGGCCAATTCCTACAATGAACACGCCGATGTCCTTCGACACGCCGCCTTGTACTGTTGAGCCGGTCTCGCGCATCTCTGCGACAAGATTCACCACCGGCGCAGGTATTTCCGCCCACGCGTGCAACGACGACAATACGGCGGCTGCCAACGCCAAAACGGCATGCAACGACTGTACCCTACGCATATGCCGCCCTCCTATTAGAACCCACCCAGGGCCTCGTTGAGCGACGGCTTGTTCTGCGGTTTCGCCCTGCCGTCCTCCATGTCTTGCTCGCTTTCGGGCGCCTTGCGCATAATCAGGCCCTTCTCACGCATCTTCTGAACCGGCAGAGACGAAATCGAGTCGAACAATTCCTCCAGTTCCTGCCCGTCCTGCTTGTTGAGACATTCGAACTTGGTCTCCTTGGGGCCCGGGCGGGACACGCGCACCTGGCAGACCAGCTTCTCGCGATACCCCTCCTGCTCCTCCGTATCCGGATTGATCTTCGGACCTCGCCTTTTCCACACTTCCCAAATGTCGCCAATCGTCACCTGCTCCGCAGAGACATTGCCGGTCAGGAACTTCCCGTCCGCATCCGTCACGTAGACAGGGAATGCAACGTTGTTAAGCTCAATCACAACCTCCTTCGCCACCTTCTCCAATGCTTCAGTCATAACCTCAAGTTCAAGGTCCTGCGATGTTGCAACCGCATTCGTCAACCCCTTCTTCGCTTTCTGCTTGATTGTCTTCGCCGCAAGAATCCGCCCGTCCCCGATGTTGGTTATGCGAATCTGTATCTCTATTGTTCCAAAAAGCCAGTTCACGGCAAGCCCACCTGCCGATGCCTGGTTGACATAGTGGCGATACTGGATTATCTTGCCGTATATGATGTACCCTGCGGCCTTCAGCCTGTTCGATTCCGGCGCAGCGCCTTCCGTCATCCCCGCATCCACCAGCTGGAGTTCCTTCTGGACCTTTGCCAGGTTTTCGCGTTCTACGACCTCGTATTTTCGAGACGATGTCACATTCCCGACAATGCGATCCTGGAGAATCTGGACCTCCGACTGCTTTATCTGGCAGTTGGCTCCCGGCACGGGGATGAAATGGTCCACATATACCACCGCCTTTTGCTTTGGCGCAGCCACGAGCAGCATCGGAACAAGTATTGCCGCCGTTGAAAACAAGCTCTTCATGTAACGCCTCCCGTCTTGACGGTTCCGGCGGAAGAAACACAGTCCGCCGGAACCTGTCCGCCTTGTTTACTTGCCTGCAGCCTCCTGGACTTTGACGCTGTGCCCGACATGGACGTTCGCCACCTCATAGTTGTCAACCTCTACCCAGCACTGCTTGGCCTCCAGCCCGTCCTCAAGCACAGAACCCGTCGCGAAAACCCTTCTGTCAAACGTGCCGTCGGCATTCTTCTCGTCCACGAAGAAATCGACTTTGGATCCAGTGGAGAGCTGATAGTTCTTGCCCATCTTCACGCGTGCGCACTTGCCCGATCCCCTCGTCTCGACAACGGGCGCGCCAGGCAGGAATCGTGTCGACATGAGTTCCGCAAACTCCTTCACGTTTGCATCTGCTACAGCAGGAATGGCAGTTGGCGTCTGTGACGCCTTGTGGAATCTCGGACTGACGGTCTCCACAGTCTTCTGAAGCAGTATCTTCCCCGATGCGACATCTTCAAGGCGGAAATCGCTTTTCACGGAAATCGCCCCGGCATCCTTGCCATCGTTGCAGGGTCTGTTCTTCTCCTTGTGGTACAGTGTGTACGACGAGTTGGCGACGAATATCAAATCCGACTTCATAATCTTGTCCGCGTCATTCGCATCGGCATCACCGTTCAATGCGTTTGCATTCGCAATCTTCTTGAAATCCCGCCGGTTGGCGACCTGGAACCAGCCCAAACCGTTCAGTCGCGCAGTGGCTTTCTCCTCTACCGCCTCCTTGACAGCCGGAACAAACCTCCTGTCCACTATCTTGTTCTCCGGAATCACCTCGGAATGAATCTCTATATTGTACTTTCCGTTCGGCACGGGGCGTGCATTGGCATCTGAGTAGCTTTGCATATCATACTCGGTCGTCTTCTCCGAAAGCGGATGAGTAACACAGCCTGCCATAATCCCCGCAAGCGCAAATGCGCATGCAATATTCATCAGTTTCTTCATCTTGTTCATCCCTCACATGCCCAATATAGTGTTTGCACCTCGGGGCCGCAGGGCCGGCGGCTCCTCGATGCCAAGAGCCGCCATCTCAATAGAACAAGAGCGGCGCACTCCCGAAATCCTGTCTTTCAGAGGCACCGCTAAGAGCCCATGCAGAAACATGAAATAGGAAAGTGCGCCGCATGGACATCAGTCCACGCGCACGCACAGTCGTAGTTCGCTTCTGCATTAGAAAATTAGCGGTTTTCTGAAAAGCTACTATACGCTGTCGCGTACGTTCCGCCGGAGGCACACACCTGTGTGCTCGGCGGGTTCTCCGTCGCTCTCCCGATGAGATGCATGCTACCGAAAGCTCTGCGCCATCACCGGTGGCGACCAGCCCGCCCAGCAGTTCAGCCAGGCGGTATGTCAAAGACCAAGTTCCATGCGGTCCCCCGCAGGACGCTTGAATTATACCAAATCCACTGGCAAATATTCAAGTGGGAAATTTCAAGTATTTTCGACTCGCCCGCGCGGCGCGAGTGTTTGCAGGGGTCACATCACAGGCTGCCGCGCAGCGCGGAGACTGCGGCGCGCATGTCGGACTGTCCGAAGAGGTACGAGCCCGCGACGAACTGGTTGGCGCCGGCCTTGGCGGCGAGCGGAATCGTCTCCGCGTTTCCGCCGCCGTCGATCATGACGTCGAGGCCGGGCCTGCGCTCGCGGAGCCACGTTATCTTCGGAAGGCATTCGGCGATGAACTTCTGCCCTCCGTAGCCCGGATGCACCGTCATCACCAGCACCTCGTCCGCCTCGTCCAGATACGGGGCGAGGATCTCCACCGGCGTCTCGGGGTTGATCACGAGCGCGGGCTTCACGCCAAGCGCGCGGATTCGCCCGAGCTCGACGTGAAGATCGCAGTCCGCCTCGATGTGCACCTGCAGCGTCTGCGCGCCCGCCGCGGCGAACTTCTCGAGATAGAGGTCCGGACGCGACATCATCAGGTGTACGTGGCGGTAGAAGTCCGGACACGTCCTGCGGCAGAAGTCGACGATGGACGGACCGAAGCTCATGTTCGGCACGAAGTGCGGATCCATTATGTCGATGTGTATCGCATCCGCGCCGGACGCCTCG
>JAFXEA010000345.1 GCA_017521065.1 Kiritimatiellia bacterium
TCCGCGCCAGCACCATCAGTCCCGAAGACAAAGTTTCCTATCGACTTTGCCACTGCCTCATCAACCAGTGTTGCAGATGCTCCATCACCAAAAATCGTCCTGACGCTCTTGTCCATAGGATGGATATACTTCGTATAGGTCTCAGCGGTAAGAAGCAAGACTCGCTTCGCCATTCCACCAACCACCAAACCCTTCGCCAAGGAAAGGCCATAGATGAAGCCTGAGCAACCGAGGTTGAAATCCAGCGCCCCCGCAGACGTTGGGATGCCAAGCTGGTGCTGAAGTATGCATGCAGAAGATGGAAGTTTGTAATCTGGAGACTGTGTACAAAGGAGGACAAAATCTACAGACTTTGGGTCTATTTCTCGCTCAGAAAATAGTTTTCTCGCCGCCAGTCTTGCCAAATCAGTCGCTGTTTCGCTATCACTTGTCACATGTCTAGACGCGATTCCCGTCTTTCCAAGAATCTTCTCGACGGACCATCCTGGATACAACGCGGCAAGCTCGTCGTTGGTTAAAATTTTTTCAGGCAATTCGTATGCGATGTCCACTCTCAATTCCTTTCTGGCAATTCAACCTTGAATGGTTTACGCGGCGTTACGCAAAGAGTATTCGCGGGGACGTTTCGCGATATGTAAGAATATGCACCCACAACGGCGTTTTCTCCTATCTCGACACCTGGCGCAATGAAAACACCAATCCCTGCAGCAGCACCTTTCCGAATAACAACCGGCTTGATATTCGACTCTGAAATACCCAATGCACACGAACCATAATCATCATGTGAAATCACAACCGAATTTGCGCCAATAGAGGAACCATCCTCCATCGTAATCATTTCCGGGTGGACATTATCAAGGGTGCAATAGTAGCCAATAAAACAACCTTTACCAATCTTGACACCACGTAACCTGTGAAACATGATTCTCAACTTGTAGTGTGGCGCAAACCACGCTGGAAACATCCAAATAGTAGCGTTTATCTTTCGCCAAAGTGAAACATGTCTGTTCATAAATGTTTCTCCTTATCCAAATGAATTGTAAACTTCATCATATCGAGCTATCTGTTTACCAAGCGACAGCTCCCTGCGATGATGTTCGATGTTCGCGACAGAACGTAATCCGTCCATAGGCAAACTCACCAACCGCACATCATCTGGATCAAAATAGCATACTTCTGGGTACCCAAGTAAACGATGCCCAGGTATATCCGAAAGATACAGCCTAAGACCGCAGGCGCCCGCCTCTATCACCGCATTGGGGGAGGCCTCACATTTTGACGGGTTAACAAAGTAACGATAACGCCCCAATGTAGAATATATATCCTCTGGCTCCAAAACTCCACAATAATGTGCATGTGTCGACTTTGCAAAAAGCCCCCTAATAAGAGCCGTATATTCTGCTTCGCGTTCGTCAAAAGGACCATATATGTCAAGGTCGCATTCATCTTGCTCCGCAGCGGCAATAAGGGCGGCAATATTCTTCTGTACGCTTATGCGACCTATGAACACCATATCCTTTACAGGAGCGTTATTGACGCATGTGCATACCGCCGATCCATTCGGGATATGGTAGAACTTTCGCAATGTATAGTTATGCATTACATCGTAATCAACCTTGCTGACATAAACCGTACGGCCAACAATATTTACGCCTAGGACATCAACAATCCATATCAATTTGCGCACAAACCATGAAATTTTAGGATTGTGATGACTACGGCCATGAATCGTCGAAACAACATTGTAACCAAGGAGCGAAAACACCATCGCAAGCGGCACGAACATTTCCATCTGAAAATCAAGAATTGTGTTCTTCTTGTCCTCAACAGCCGCACGTATCTGACGAAAACGGGCGAACCATCCTGGCGCAAGTTGAAAAACCCGAACCTTGGAAAATTTCTCAGGAAGCGTCGCATTCTTCCAACAGGTGAAGATTGTGAAGTCATATCGATCAAGCGTATTCTCCACAAAATACTGAGTACAAGTTTCCACCCCTCCGTGCGCTGCCGGGAAGTTCTTTATGCCGATTCTGAAAATGTGTTTCTTCACGACCAAATCATCCCACAAAACGCTGGAGATGAGTCTGTGCGAATATCGAGAACTTTGCGCACCTTTTCCCAGACCGTATAACATCCCGGTTTATCCAGCGCCTTGACAAGAATCGGACCTTTACGAGAATACTTGTCGCGTACTGCCGGAACTTTCGTGCCTATCTTTACGTTCGAGAGGACAGACCTGAGCACGCCAGGAATGTTCACCACCTCATCTGCTCCGTTGATTTCCGTAACTGTTCCCTCTGGCAGCATAAAGCAGAAGTATGCTGCCGCACCATGTGCAATATGCGGCACCGGAACATCCTCGCCAATAGAGGCCCGCATATAAATATCATCTGCATCCACCCCGCTTGCAGCAGGAATGAGATCCGATGCTATGTTCACGCCACCACCTCGGGCGGCAATCTCGACAAGATAGATACTGTCCTGTTCGGCATTGTAGATAAACTCGCCATGTGTGACACCAAAAGGAAGCCCGAATCCGCGAATGAGTTTCTCGTTCACTTCCTTAAGGCGCTGTTCAATCGGATCAATCGCAGATTCCGCATCGCGGAAAACGGTTGCACACGGTATAAAGACTTCAGGCACGTCAAAATAGTCGCGATGACCGACGATGAGGTTTGCAATGCGACCGGAGCAGGTGAACGCCTCAACAACATACTCCTTGCCAGTGACAAACTCCTCTATTATCACGCCTTGCCTTGATTCTTCGACGCTCAAGGGGAACAGCCGCTTTAGTTCATCCAACGACTTGGCCTTGTATACGCCACGGCTGGCGGCATTATCAACGGGCTTGATCATGACTGGGAACCTAAGTGGCTCGACAGCCAACTCAAGATCAGCAATTTCAAGGACGTGGACACATTTCGGAACTGCGACACCACATTCAGCCGCACGCCTGCGCATCTCGTACTTGTTCGTGAAGAGCATTGCGACATCTTGGCCGACACCCGGCACTCCAAAATGTTTCGCTAGCATTGCAGCCGGAACGACGGCCTGATCAAGCTGACTCGACACCACGGCAACAATTTCATCTCCAGCGATAAGCGGGTCGGCAATTATGTCGTCAACAGCGGCAATGTCGTGATATAGACATTTGTCTGCAATGGCGAAGCCTGGATAGTCACCCTTTGGCGAAACAACCGCCGCAAGAAAACCATGCTCCTTCGCCCATTTGACTAGAGCGATCTGTCCGTTGCCAGCACCTAGAACAATGATCGTCTTCATGACACCATTACATCAAGCCAACTTGTGTCGGCAAGATACCGTTCCGCTTCATCATGGGAATCAAATCTTAATACAAGTGTTCCAATCGTTTGGTTAGCCCCTGTAAACGAATGCACCTTGTCGCCAGAACGAATCCACATATCCTCCTGAACGACATGTGCGGCCCGAAATTCAGGATCAATGCCTAGCGCAACATATCGCCCTTCTTTGTTGCTGTGTACTATCAATTCAGCAAATGAGCCATTGTAGGATATTGGCGAGTTGCGGAACATCCAAAGATTATCTTCTATGGGAAGATTTAACGCCCCACAAACCGCAGCCTTTATCATATCCACGCCTGTTGCCACACGCAAAATCTCGGCAAGACGGTTGCCTCCTCCTCGTGGCGAAACTTCCATTATATATGGTTTCCCGTCGGCAGCGACACGTGTCTCAATGTTGTAGATTGATGTTCCAAGATTCAGTAGTTTGATAAGACGCTGTATCTCGCGACGTAATTCATCCTGTGCAGCAATCGGCATATCACTTGGCCAGGAATAGGCAGCAGGCGTATATGGATTGGGAGATGCGATATCAAAATGCTGGCAATTGAATGAGCAGAACACAAGTTCGTTATCTATCGAAAACGAATCAGTGTCTGACGATGAATGTGCGTTTGTTAGGAACTGCTCAATAATGATACGACCGCTATGGGATTCTGAACGGGCATATTCAATCGCAGACGTCAACTCCGAGGAAGAATTGACGCGAGAACATCCTTTGGATCCAGCCGAATCAACAGGTTTTACTATTACCGGGTACTCTATTTCATCATTTGGCTGATACCGCTTCGGACAGTTGAAGCCGTTGCATTCAAGGAAGTCACGGAATTTATCCTTGTTCTGGAGTATCTCCACAGAAGCGAGCGGCGGAAATGGAAGCTCCATTCTGTCAGCCACATATGCCGCAGTCACAACACCAGGATCGACCCCAAATGAAAGGATTCCATCAATCTGCCGTTCCTGAGCAGCCTTGAGAACAGCATCCCGATCAATGATTGACACATTGACATATTCATCAGAATACTTGTGGGCTATATTGTCTGGGAGATAGTCAGCCGTTATTACATGCACTCCCAATTTGTGTGCCGCATCAATGACTGGCAACAGATATCGTATACCGCCAAGGAGCATAAGTTTCTTCTTAGTCATCCGACGATCTCCAATACATTCTCGGCTATCGACTTCACATCCTCTATTGGCAGCCCATAATAGGTTGGCAACGCAAGCACGCGAGATGCCAAATCCTCCGCGATAGGGCAACATCTCTGACCATATACATACGGTGCAAAATCAGTCAAAAGCGGATAGAAGTAACGGCGAGAGAATACATTACATTTTTCCTGCAACTCGGTATAGACGCGCTCGCGCGCCACAAAATCCTTGAGCAGCACCGGCACGTACGCCTTGTTGCACGACTTATCTATCAGTTTCACGCTATCGCACCCGTCGAACACTTCTTTATAAGCCATGTATATTTTTTGACGATAGTCAAGCAAACAATCGATCTTCTTAAGACACTCAAGACCCATCAACGCCTGAAGTTCGTTCATCTTGGCGTTTGATCCGACATCCACACATTCCATCTCGCTGCGGATCGCAAAATTCCTGAGCTCAAACAACTTCTCCTGAACTGTCTCATCCTTGAACACAAGCAACCCGCCCTCGCACGAATGGAACAACTTTGTCGGATGAAATGAATACATAGACATATCGCCACATACAACCAAAGGCTTTACCCCAAATGCATGGGCTGCATCATAGATTATCTTAACACCGTACTTCTCACCAAGACGTTCAAATCCATCCACATCGCACGCATTACCATAGACATGGACCGGCACTATCGCCTTGGTCCTTGGAGTAATCAACTTCTCAGCTTTCGCAGGATCGAGGCAAAGTGTTTCCGGGTCAATATCAGCAAAAATCGGTGTTGCGCCTATTCGCTTAAGAGCGTGGCTAGTCGCCACAAACGTAAACGGAGTCGTAATGACATCGCCACCTGATAATCCCATTGCATAATAACCGAGCTCTAACGCTAATGTACCATTATTGAATAAAGCCATATTCGTCTCGGGCACACATAGATATTCCGATAGCGCCTTTTGAAATTTTTTAAGCATCGGCCCGTTGTTTGTCAACCACTGATTTTCCCAAATCTCGTCGCATCCCTTTTTGACTTCCTCAAGATCAGGTAGATATGGCCTAGTTACCAAAATTGGCTTGTCAAATCGTTTCATTTCTTTACCAGAACTGATGCAATGCAAAATTAAACTAGTTTTCCCTCCGCTAAATCGCGAAGGTATTGCCCATACGATGACTTCCCGTAATTATTGGACAGTACGTGAAGTTTAGCATTGTCTATCCATCCTTGACGCCAAGCAATTTCTTCTATACAACTCATTTGGAGCCCCTGACGCTCTACAATGGCCCGCACGAAATTCGTTGCATCGGCAAGTGACTGATGTGTTCCTGTATCTAGCCATGCTACTCCGCGCGACATACGACGCAAAACAAGTCTATTCTCACGAAGATATATTTTATTGAGATCGGTTATCTCATACTCGCCTCTATCACTTGGCTTCAACTCTACGGCATATTTAACAACATCATTCGGATAGAAATAGAGTCCGACAACCGCCCAATTACTTTTAGGCTTTGCCGGCTTTTCTTCGAGGCTGATTACCTTGCCGTTATCGTCGCACTCGGCAACTCCATATCGCTCTGGATCGGCAACACGGTAGCCGAAAACAACAGGTTCTTTGCTGGCATTAGCCGTCTGCAGAAGTTTCGGCAGTTCAGAACCATAAAAGATATTGTCACCGAGCACCAGACACACATCATCATCACCGATGAATTCCCGTCCCAACACAAAAGCCTGAGCGAGACCGTTCGGAACTTCCTGAACCTTATACGAGAACTTCATGCCTAAATCAGAGCCATCGCCTAGAAGCCTCTCGAAGTTTGGGAGGTCTTGATGAGTCGAAATTATAAGCACCTCTCGAATCCCTGCCAACATCAACGTTGACAGCGGATAGAAAATCATAGGCTTATCGTACACAGGCAACAACTGTTTCGACACCACCTTTGTCAAGGGATGAAGCCTCGATCCTGCACCGCCTGCAAGTATAATACCTTTTCTACTCATTCCTAACAACCTTTATCAATTACAATGAAAATTGATCAATACCTAATAAAACAGAAAAACTCAAACTTGATTTTATCCTCTTGTATAGCACATCGACAGTCTTCTATCATCTGTGCAAATATAACATTCCATCTACATCATTTTCTTAGTGGCTACCCTAACCACTCACTTCATCCACACCTTTTCGTGTATTTAGTGTATTTCGTGGTTCCTTACTCTTCCCCACCCTTTTCCTCTTCCAATATCCTCACCGCCGCGGCTTTCATCGCCGGTTCTGCGGCTTTAAGAAGATGGTTGGCATAGATTACAATGTTCGCACCGGCGGCGGCGATTTCGGATTCCGTCGTCTGCGGATAGGTAGTCGGCATTACAACGAGCGGAGTTGTCGCAGAAATCTCGGCGCGGAACTGCTTGATGAAAGCAAACACCTCATCCGGCGTTTCAGCGTTCGACTGCACAAGTATCGCATCGGCACCGGCTTCAATGTAGGCGCGACACTTGGCGATACCATCGGAATCATTAGCTTTGCACCGGGCAACAATCATGAAATTATCGGTAATTTGCGCCGCCTTCCCTTCGCGGATTTTGTCACAGAAGTCATCGCCGGAAGCCTTCTCGCCAATCACAACCGCCGAAACGCCAAGGCGTTCAAGGGAGCGCACGAGAAACGAGAACTGTTCCTTCGTACCGCCGGAATCTCCGTCGTAGATTATCGGCTTGGTGGTTATTTCGAGAATGTCGTTCAAGGTGCGGAGACGCGATGTTACATCGACACATTCGGTATCGGGCTTTCCCTTGAGCATCGAGTCCGTGAAGGATCCGAGCCACATTCCGTCAAACTCATAGGTGCGGTTATTCTTCTTGACCGCGGTCTGTTCAACGATGAGACCGGAAAGTCCGCTATGCGCATCCATCATACGGACGAGTGGTTTGGCATTCAGGAGACGGCGTAGACGCGCACGGCGAATATCGGGCGTGGTGCCGACTTCTTTGATCGCCTTATTGAGCTGCGTTGAAGAGATGCCGGGTGTGTATTCGGGCTCGACCAGTTCGCCGCCCCATTGTGCAAGGGTATCAATGACGCCCTGACGAGTCTTCGCCTGCACCCCTTCGCGCCAGTCTGTGCCATGGACGACGTAGTCAGGCTTGAGCTTGAGAAGATTGGGGATGTAGTCAAGCTGTTCCTGGGGGATGACTTCAGTGACGCCTTTGAGCTGCGCAACCACCGCGGCGCGCTGCTCGTAGTTCATGTACGGCAGGCGCTTGTAGCTAGCGATTGCCGCGTCTGTAAGGACGCCTACGGTAACGTCGCCAAGCTTGGCAGCTTCTTTGATGATATTGAGATGTCCAGGGTGGATGATATCCGCCGACATCGCAACATAAACTCGTTTAGCCATTTTCAGAACCTTTTATGAACCACGGAATACACGGAAGAGCACGGAATGGTTTGCGGTGTTTTATTGAACCACGGAATACACGGAAATGCACGGAATGGTTTGCAATATTTTATTGAACCACGGAATACACGGAAGAGCACGGAATAGGTGGAAGAATGTAAGTTACATTGCTATTCTCTTAATCTCCACTCCTGATGGATTGCCGAAGTTCACCAAAAATCCTAATTGCATCTTTGTCGCTCGAAGATAATTCTGAAGTTGAGCCATATGTTCTGGCAATAATTCTTTAACAGCTTTCAACTCAAGGATTATTTTATCGAAACATACAATATCGGCACGATATGTTTTATCCAACATCCGTCCCTTGTACGAAATGGTTATTTCTTCCTGCGATTTATATGGCACACCCACAATACCCAACTCCATCTCTAGAGCCTCTTGATAGACAGACTCCAGAAACCCCGCTCCAAGGGTCTTGTACACTTCGTATACAGCACCTCGAATCAAATACGACTCATTCTCAAAAATCAATCCCATCCCCACTCTTCCGTGTTATTCCGTGTATTCCGTGGTTCCTACCCAACACCACTTCCGTATCATTCCGTGTATTCCGTGGTTCTTACTTTCGTCCACTCAGCCCCAACACCGCGAGCATCGCACAGAGGAACGCCAGCGATCCGAACACCGAATACCAACCTATCTTATCCAGCAAGAACCCATACACGAACGACTGCGCCGCCGCTCCCATGTACGCCGCGAAGTTGAGCACCCCTGATGACGTCGCCGAGAAAACGCGCCCGCCGATATCGGTCGCATACGCCCACGCCGTTCCGTTGATGGCATAAATGCAGAAACCGGCCACGAAAAGCAACAACTGCGCCGTGACCATCTGCCATCCCTGCGTCGGATTCAGGAGCAGGAACGCACCAATCGAAACCGCCCCAACAAGCGCACTGGAAATGACTGCCGGCAGACGGTTGTTCGGACACCACTTATCCGTCAGCCATGGGACGACAAAAGTGCCAATTCCCATACCTACCGGAAGCGATATCGCGCCCAAGAGACCTGAGGTTACACTGACATTGAACTTGTCGATGAAGTAAAGCGGCACCCAGGTTACAAGACCGTAACGCGCCAAGCCGGTAA
>JAFXEA010000030.1 GCA_017521065.1 Kiritimatiellia bacterium
CATTATGCATTTCTGTAAACACTTCATCAACGCACATTTTAGGAGAGGCTTCAGCAATACGCCTTTAAGGGAGCGCTTCTCCAATTCGCTGTCTAAAGGAATCCCGGCAGACTACACGTCAGGGCAAATCCCATCAATTCGCCGTTTAGAGGCATCCCTTCCTGTCCATATTTCCGGCAGTCCCTCCTATGCGTATTGCAGGGGAAAATCCGGCAAGACTCAGTTCTGGAGAACGGCATCTGTCTACGGCTGATGTCCCATCTCGAAAGAATGCGATTAAGTAAGTTTTAACCAGTCAATGTTTCAGAGGTGACATTTATGAGAATTCAATTCGGATGGAACTTCGCGACTCATGCTTCATGGAAACTTGCTAAGTTATGATTTGGATAGATCTGAGCAGTCTATGTTTTAGGGCGTAGTTGCGAGAATTCTGTTTGGAGGAAAATATGGGATGTGGGCTTCAGGGGAAACTTGACGAAATGTGATTTAGAGTAATCGCGTCGGTCGGTGTTTTAAGGTTAAAAATGTTTCGACTACAGAGGCAGCTGCTGAATTTAAGGAGGCACTTGCAAAACCACCATAATGGGAGAGCGGGCAGGATGCCTGTTCAAAATATCAACGGGCGAGACGCCCATTGTCCCAATTAAACGCCCGTTGTCCCAATTAGACGTCCGTTATCCCAGTTAGATGTCCGTTACTTCAGTTACGGGGAAGCGAATCCCCTAATACGTCTAATGAAAATAATTTTACATAAATCGTACAAATAATCATCTATGGCATTGGAGGGCTCGTCATTACGAGGTGGTTTTCCAACTGCCTAGCCATATTTTGATGACTGGAATCCTAAAACAGCACAACATGTTGCGATTTGCAAATTAAGCAAATAGTTCCCTTTCCACAAACACTACTCTGGCTGGCATTTCCGAAGGCACGTCTGCCACAGACAGTTCTTATGAAAAGCGAATTTTCATCACTTCTTCTCCGCAGGTTTCTTTCCTTCATTCGCGATAGCTTCGGCGTCCCTCTTTAGGGTTTCACCGACAGGAAGCGGCTTGCCCTCCTTCTGGAGATCTTCAATGAATTTGTGATATTCATTGGTACGCTCGGCCGCGTCATTTGCAGAGTTGATCTCCTTCTCGGCCTTTTCGAGATCACGCTTCTTGAGCTGCTCGACAAAGTCCTTGAGATCCTTCTGCTCCTCAACCTTCTTCTCGAACTCCTCGCGAGCCTCCTTCTCGAGCTCTTCCTTGTGGATTTCAATCCAAGCCTTGCGCTCCGCCTCGCTCATCTTCTCAAGCTTGCGAGCGCGCTCAACCTTAGCCTTCTCGATTGCAAGCTTCGTCTGGCGCTCCTCATCCTGCTTCTTCCACTCGTCCTTGAAGCGGCGCAACTGTTCCTTGCGGGAAACAGGATCGGCAAGAGGAGAAGCGGACCAGCCTCTATCATCCCACGGACGAGGATCAGAAAGTGCCTTCTTGCGACGGAGAGCCTCCAACTGCGCAGATTCATCATCATCCAGCACATACGGAGTCATGAACACAAGCAACTCCTTTCGCGTTTCAGACTGTTCGACCGATCCAAACAGCCATTTGCCAATCCACGGAATATCCTTCAAAATCGGAATGCCAGATTCAGACTCGGAGGTTGACGTCTCCGTCAAGCCGCCAAACACAACAGTCTGCATGTTTTCAAGCCGAACGTCCGCAGACATCTTACGCTCAACGGCCAAATCCACAAACCCTGGATTGTACTTGCCCTCACTCGGAATAAGCATCGACTGACCGTTTTGCATGAACTGGGAATACTCTTCCTCCACCGTCAACATCACAGTTCCATTTGGATTTATCTTCGGCGTCACCTTTATTTTGATACCGATATCTTTGGCGCTGTAGTTAGGTGTTGGCTGGCCGCTGTTTCCGTAAGAACCGGACTGCGCCGTCCAACCCGTCAAGAATTGCCTGTTTTCAGTAGCATCAATGGTCGCCTCCTTGTTGTCGACCGTCATGACAATCGGAGACGCAATATACTTCGCCCTGCTATCCGTCTTAGATGCCTTAATGACAGCCGCAAGATTCAGCTTGTCGCTCTTGAGAAGATAATTAACCCCTCCTCCAATCGGATTAACCGAACCAATTACAGCATCATTCGTGGCGACACTTGTTGCCGCATTCATCAACCCACCGAGCATACCTGAACCCGATCCACCTCCGCCACCAAGCATATAGTTGTTGTGGTTGACAAACCCGTCACGGACAATTCCATAAACCGGCACATCCTTCATCTCATATGAATACGTTGTCTCTCCGGTATCAGGATCGACATCTGCAACCCTTACCTTCTGCTTTTCATACCCGACAATGCCCTTCTGCCGTCCTCTTTGCACCCAGTCAATCCCCGTATTGAGTTCATCTCCAAGCGTGATCTCAATGATAACCGTTTCGATAAGCACCTGTGAGAGTTTGACGTCCATGTTGTCGATGACCTCGCGGATGGCGCGCATATCGGCCTTGCGGGCCATCACAACGATACCATTGATGCGCTTGTCGGCGAGAACCTTCACGTTATCCTTGTTAAGTTCGCCAAGACGCGAAGCGTTAGCATTCTGGAATGTGGGGTTGCTGGAAGTGGTCTTGCGTTGGGTCTGGGTCGTTCCGCGCGTAAGGTTGCTGTTCGCGGTGCCGCCCTTCTTCGTATTGGCGTTTTGGTTGTTCTTGTTCTGAGAAGAGGAGCTTGAAGCGCCGATAAGGTCGTTGAGCATCTGCTCCACATCCTCTGCCTCGGCGTACTTGAGACGGATCACGTCGATCTGCACCTCAGGAGTGGTCTCAACGTCGAGGGTCTTGATGACCTTGTCGAAGAAGTCCATGTTGGACTTGTTCGTGATGATGATGAGCTTGTTGGAGCGCTCGTCCGCGACGATAAGCACCTTGCCACGAATCATGCCACGGTCGGCATCGGAGACAGCGGCGATGAGATTGGCGTTCGGCGTGTTGGCCGGAACCTGAGGCTGCTGCTGTCCAAGACGGTTGCGAAGATTAAGAAGGCTAGGACGCGATGAGGGCTGGGAGCTTCCGAAGCCTGGAGCACCGCTCTGCTTGGGTCCGCTCTTCTTCTGCTGCTCATCCTTCTGTGACTCCGTTACGATCGTCTCGAGATGCTCCTTGATATCCGTCGCAAGGGCATACTCGATCTGGCGCACAAACACGTCCTCAATGACAGGCGTAGCTATGTCTATCGCCCGGACAACTTCAAGCATGCGGTTGATGTTCTCCTGCGTATCGGTCACGAGAATGGCGTTCGTGCGCTCGAACACCTGAAAGAGTCCTTCAGGCGCCTTAAAGCCCTCAAGAGCCTTCTGCGCCTCATCCACGGCAATGTTCTTGAACACAATCATCTGGCTCACAACGCGCCCCTGTTCGGGGAGATTGCCCTTATCGTCCATCCTCAGCGCAATGCCGTGCGTACGGACCGTCTTGCGCGGCAGTGCGCGGAGGAATTTCTCGCCACGCGGCTCGAGCACGACGCCGTTCATCGTGAGGGTCACTTCGATGGCTTCGAGATATTCCTTTTTGGAAAGGGTCTGTCCCTCAAGGGAACGAAGCGTGATGGTGGCCTTCGGAAGATCCGGGGCGGGTATGATCGTCTTCCCGACCTCAGCGGCGTACGCCTCAAGAACAAGATCGACCGGTGCCTGGTTGAATGCGAGCGCAGGGACGCCATTCGTGCCTCGCTGCACGCTCTTGAGGTCTTCACGCGTCATCTGAGGCTGTGCCTCCTGCTTGGCGGCAGGCGCATTGCGCTGAAGCCTGTTGCGCCGGTTCAGCAGGTTGTTGCGCAACCCCTGCGCGAAAACGGTTTCCGCCACAACCGCCATCAGCACCATCGCTATCAGAAATCTTTTCATCTCTATACTCCTAACTCCCGACTCTAAACTCTCAACTTACAACTACTCTTCCACCTCTCCGCGCATATAGGCGCAGGCGAGCTTGAAGTTCCCTGAAAGAAATCCCTTGTGCGAGGAGGGCTTTATCGAAATCTCACGGATGTCAAACATCGCCTCCTTTTCGGCCTCAAGCGCGTGCATAAACTTCACGAGAGACGTAATCGTCGCCTCCCAGCGCTTTACGTCTATCGGCTGCTCGTACACGTCGCCGGCCACAACCTGCTGACCTGCCTGACGCTGAGAGATGCCGACATTGCAGTTCTGAGCGATGGAGTCCATCCGGCTCAGCCAGTGCGTATCCACATCCTTCGCGTCCTCGGAGAACACCGGCATCTTCTCGCGTTCAGCCTCGTAGTCATCGTTCCATTTCGAGCGTTGCGCGATGAGCTTCTTCTCCGAATTCGTCTTCTTGACCGCAGACGCGTACTTCTTGGATGCAACACGCCAGGCCTGCTCCTGACTCATGAACCACATTCCCACGGCAAGCGCGTACATGACAACCACACCGCCGATGGCGGCGATCATACGGTCGCGTCTTGAAAGATTCGATCCTGCGCTCATTTGCCCTCCTCCTCAACGGATTCGAACAGACATTCAATTGAGAACTTGTGAGTATTGCGGCTCTTCGACGGCCCCGTCAAAGTGACCTCTGCGAAAAGCTTTTCCGTCTCCACCTCTTTATCTTCACCTTCACCGGATTCCGACAGGATTATCTCTGCCTCAGTCAGCGTATTCTTGAAATCATACACCACGGTCGGCTGATCGGCCTCACCGCTTATGGAAAGCTTTTCGCCGCGGCGGTAGTTGAAGCTTGTGAGAGTAACACCCTCAGGCATACGGTCAGAAACCGCCTTGAGCATCTCAAGCGTTCCACGGGCGTGATCGGAATACTGCTGGACAAGCTTCACCTTGTCGCGCATCTCCTTGACTTCTTTGTAAGCCTTTGAATGACGCTTGCAGATCGTCTTCTGGTGTTCCACAAGCTGGTCATACACGATAGGTCCGCCGAAGAGCGTTCCCATCACAACCACCCAGCCTGCCGCCGCGACAGCAAGGAACGTAGTCAACTTTTTACTGAACCGCGACTCTTCGCGCAGCTCCGACCAGTCCGCCGGCGTAACGTCAAGGGACGCGCCCTCCAAAGTCCTTCGGGCAACGCCATCGACACCCCAGTTTGCATCGATCTCCTCCACACGCTCGACGCGCACCGGAGCGAATGCCTTCAGCCGCTCGACAACCGCCTGCGAAACTTCGCGCTTGGAGAAAACGACAATCTCGCCGGTTTCCGCACTCATTCCGGCCTGCAGAAGGGATAGCGTCATCTCGCGGCCAAGTTCGGCAGGATCCGAAATCGCGCCGAGCCCGCGAAGAAGTGATGGTGAATTTTCGTCAAGAACTACAACATCCCATCCACCGTCCAGATCCATCAGGATGACACGGCGTGATGAATCTGCGGCGGCTTGAGGACAAGCCGCCCTACCATCAATGGCGACGATCCTAGGCCAAAGAGTGCGCAGCCAGCCAAGCGCAGTAATGTCCGTACGAAGTACGCGGACCTTTGCCTCATCAAGCGCATCGCCGATATCGGCGGCGCCGGACTCCGGCAGGGCGGCAAACATCGTCACGAGCTCGCTATCAGTTTCGGCAACCGTCTCAATCCCAGCGACAGGCGTTTCATCAGGGAAAGGCGAAACCTTGCCAAGCTCCTCACCTGCCGTTTCCAAAAGGCTGTCGCGCTCATCAATAGGAGTGCGTGAAACCTTCACCAGCAGACTCGAAAGCGGCATGGAAAGCACAACTTCGTTCGCTCCGAACCGCTTTGAGGCATCCTTCAGAGCCTCCACCGTCGCCGCA
>JAFXEA010000346.1 GCA_017521065.1 Kiritimatiellia bacterium
CCCCCTTCCCCCCAAGCTCCGCAATGACATCCTGCATAAGTCGAGGTGGTATCGCATTCAACGACTTCCGGCAGAAATCTATGTCGCCGGACATATATCCACCTTCAGTATAAAACTCAACGGCACTGCCACCGACAACAACAAGCGGAAAGCCATGTCTTGCAAACATGGTAGTGATCAATCCGGACAGTTTCATCGCACGCTCAAGCAGATCCGGCGTGGATTCTATGTCGGTTACGGCGGATTTTATGTCCAGTTCAATTTCCATGTCGTGAATTATATCAGACTTTCAAACATCATTGCACAATGAAGTCATATTCCAAAAACCCATTGCCACTTCATAAACCATCCCCTCATGAAAATTCAGTTCGTTATGGTGCGGCAAAAATGACAGTATCTCCAGGATCAAGCCAGAAGCTATCCGAGTATGTTGAGGCTTTTGCACGGGAACCATCTCTACGCACAATCTCAACACCATTGATAAATTTCGCCTTAAGCGTAATATCGTCATTGGGATCGCGATTGACAACCATGAGATATTCCCGTCCGTTGTTTCTAAGCCATGAAACGAGCGCAGTGCCACCATCTGGAACGGAAAACGACTTGACGAACGGCGGCAGAAATTCATTCTTTAGACGCTTTGTTCCAATTGGAACATTAATTCCAGTGTGCCACACTCCAACGACCTCGCACCCCACAAACACATATGCACGTGCCTGAATCTCCTTGTTCATCTCACGGACAAGTTCGAACGCAGGGTGCCGGTGTTCTAGGTAACGAAAGTATTCGAGAGCCTGGGCACCGTAGGCAAGATTGGAATAGTGCTGGAGGCGCAAATGCTCAATTGTCGGCACAGGATAGGCATGACCCGGATGGTGACGGTGTGCAGTCGACAGAGCGAAGGCGAACATCGGGATCTTGCGCTCGCGGGCGAAAGCGCTGACAATCTCCAATGTTTCATACCAGCGTTCCTTCAGAAACACGCGTCCTCCATGCAGGCGCAGGTCGCCATTTTCATGCCCTTTGAAGGAAAGGACCGGATATACATCGAAGCTTATCATTTTCAGCGGCGCAACATCATATAACTTACGCATGTATTCACCGTAGGTTAGGCAACCAGTCAGCATCTTCTGCTTTTTCCAGTCATTGCGGCTCACCAAATCGTAGGCTACTCCAAACAGATTAACATAACACGGATGCTTCGGATCGAGCGAAGCATACCGATTCACGCAGTCGCGTATGGCTTCCGATTCGCGGATGTGCGGCTCGTCGATGACGAAGTAGTATGCGAGCGCCGGTGAACCCTTGGCCGCCGCCGTGAACTTTTCCGCCAAGTCCGTCATTTTCTTGACATCTCTTCGCAGTCCAATGATCAGCTTGATGCCGGCCTTCTCGGCCAAGGAAAGGATATGTCCAATCTGATCTGGTGAATCGCACCCCTGTATCAGATGGGTGAACCCTCCATCCTTCGCTTCGAGGTAGCGTGTCAACGATACGTTCTTGTCGTCAATGGAGCGCCATCCGATTATCGGCAGCGATGCCTTGGCAAAAGCCGGGAGCACCATACAGACCAAAACCGGAGACAGTATCCGCAACATACTTTGAATCGACCGTGCCATTTTGTCTCTTCTGCACAAGACCAACTATTGCAAACCTGCAGTACAGGCTACGCGGAAACCGAAATTGCCTTGGCGGGTTGCCGGCGAGTAACCGTTACGGGTCGCCGCCCGGCAACTGCCCGCCTCATGGCTCCACCCTCCGCCACGCAATATGCGACTCGCTCCTGACGCAGTGTTAACTGTGCCGTTGAGCGCCTTGATGTCGTTCGCAAACCAGTCGAGACACCATTCCCACACATTGCCGTTCATATCGTACAGTCCCCAGGCGTTCGGTGCATACGAACCGACAATGGCCGTGCCGCCGTTGGCAGGGGCTATCGCCGAGTCGGGCGATGATGTTGCATTCGTGACCGGATTTTTCAGATAGCGGCCCAACAAATCAAGATTCATGTCTTTGCCAGAACTTATCTGCATGTCCGAGCCTTCACCCCAATACCCCTCGCCGTTCCCCGCGCGGGCTGCGAACTCCCACTGTGCCTCGGACGGAAGATCGAAGTCAATGCCGGTTTTCGAGCGGAGCAGTCCGAGGAAGGAGTCGCCGTACGGATCGGCAGGATACACACCACTCGTGGCGGAAGCGACGCTCGTTGCCGTTCCCTTCCCCTGACGGATGTCCCTGTAGCTAACCTTTTCCACGGGACGCATCGTCCGGTCTGTGGTGAAGTTGGATGGATTGTAGCCGGTAATTTGTTGCCACTGCGTCTGCGTTACTTCATAGACACCAATGTAGTAGTTACAGGTGAGCGTGACCCGATGCGTCGCCTCGCGGTCGGCGTTCCGTCCGTTTTCCGCCACACTGCCCATAGTCCACGTCACGTCCTTAGCCAGAATCTTGCGCATGACAAGCGAGGTTGTACGGTAGTCGGGATTTCCGAGAAGTCCACCAGGCAGGAAGTCCACCGCAGGATAATACCTCTGCGTATTCGGCTTTGCGGCTGCGGAAATATCCACCACCATGTAGTCAGGAGTATTATCGAGAGCCCAGGCGGTGACTACGGCACGTGCACCGCCGTCGGCAAGCGAGACCTTGTGCCCTTCCCATGAAAGGTCGGGGCGCCAGGTGATCGTATATTTCCCTTCGGAGTCGGCGTCTGCCGCCGTCACCTTGCGCCACACCGCACCACGGGCGTTGCAGACCGCCGCACCGCCGATGGACACCCATTCGCCGGAGGCATCGGCTAACGTATTCGTCTCCACATCAAACGTGACCACTGCGCCGTCAGCCGCATTCTTGAGCTTGTACGTAACCGTCACCATGCGCCCGAATGAAGCCTGCGTCATGACAACATTTTCGACTTCAGGCGTATCTGCCGCCATGAGCATCGATGAAGCGATTGCCGCAGCTCCGAAAATCATTGCTTTTGTTTTCATTTCCGTTTTCCTTTTTAAAATAGTTTTTTAAATTACCTGACTGTGATTATGAAGGTCTTGAACTCCAACGCATTTAAGGCTATTGCGACAGAGGATGTACCTGAACGTGACCGGGCCTCGAGCTCCTTTGCAACGCCTGCGACACGGAGCGCACCGGAATCAAGCATTGTCGGCACAGATGCCGACGAGTGATACACATTCGCCTCCGGATATGGAGTGGATATGATGTACTGGTAGGCTTCACCATCCGCCGCTGCGAGCGATGCGGCGGCCATCGCCACCGAAAGCGCGGCTGCCGCCGCTTTTCTTTTTGTCATTGCATTCCCTCCTGTCGGTTGATTATCGGATCCGGACGATATGAACGTTGTCCCACCTGAGAATGATTCTCCAATAAACGCCGTATCCGCAGATGGCACATTCTCGGAAATTGAAACCGGCTCAGAGGAAGCGGCCACATTCGGTGACTCGCCTCCGGCGGCCTCCTGATTATGAATAGATTCATCACCGCCCAATACATTGACAGCGACAGCCGCAGCGTACGACAATCCGGCAAATAGCAGAATCGCCGTAAGCACAGCGGCGATCCTGCGGAACATCCCCACAAACGCCCAGCGTTTCTGCGGCACAGCCTTGTCATGCGCCAATGACGCAAGAAATTCCTCGGCGAAGCCCTCCGGCAGACGGCAACGTGCCTCTGGCTCATTCATCGCCCGGAACCAGCGGCGATGTTCCTCCCGTTCAGCGGCGAAAAACGCCCGGCAAGCGTCACAACGTGAAAGATGCAGGTCGAGCGCCCGCCTGCGGCTTCCCGCAAGCGACTCGTCCAGCGCATCCTCCACAAGCGCCTGTGCCTCCATGCAGTTCATTGTATGGTTTGTTTTCCTCTCTTCTTTAGATGCCGATTGGACATCTACCGTTTGCGATAAAATTCGCCGCATTATTTTCTTTGCCTTGTGCAGGCGAAACTTCACCGTTCCTTCCGGGACACCAAGGATGGCGGCGATCTCTGGGACGGACATATCCTCAAAGTAACGGAAAACGGTCACGACTCGGTAGTGTTCGGGAAGCTGTGCGACGGCATCGCGGATGGATTCGGAATCGGCCTTTGCCGCAAGCATCTCCGCTGGATCAGGATGGCTGTCGGGGCGGTCGGGAACCTCATCCGTAAACAGCAGAATATCCATCTTCTTTTTCTGCCGCAGATCCATCCTCCAGAAATTTACAAGAATGGAATAAAGCCATGTGTACATCGACGACGCACCTGAGAAAAGCCCGATTCGTTCAATTGCGCGCCAAAGGGTGCGGTTCACAAGGTCTCCGGCGGAGGTTTCATCCTGACACAGGCGAAAGGCAGTATCATAGAGCCGGTCGCCATATTCGGCGATCAGCCGTCGCGCCCCCGATTCCGGGCACGCCCTGATTTCTTCCGCAATCTCCATTCCGGTATATTGTACATCCATTTAGATGCATACGGGAAGAGAACCGTTTGCGGAATTTATTTTCTTTTTTCGTGAGCCCTGCTATCTTTTGCGGGCGCGGCGCTGGAAAGTCGAGATCCCCTTAATTTCGCCCCTGCCTCAAAAAAAAACCGGTTATGATTAGGACTGAGAGACAGGGCAGTACGCGGCCACCGGGCAGCCTTCACATTTGGGGCGGATCGGTCCGCAACGGGTCTGCCCGAAGGATACGATATGCGAATTCCACGTCTTCCAGTACCTGACCGGAAGGATCTTGCGCAGCGCCATCTCCGTTTCAAGAGGCGTTTTCGTATTCACGAGATTCCACCTGTTGCAGATGCGATGAACATGCACATCCACGCAGATCGCCGGAAGGTTGAAGCCGACGGCCACCGTGAGGTTGGCGGTCTTGCGCCCAACGCCAGGCAGTTCGCACAGCTCTTCGACCGTGTTCGGCAGAATGCCGCCAAACCTCTCCTTCAGCACCTTCGGCAACGCCTTCAAGTGACGGGCCTTGTCGCGATAGAATCCAACCGGATAGATGAGCTTCTCTATTTCATCCACCGCCAGACGCTCAAGGTCTTCAGAACGGAACATATCCCCCTTTGCGGCGGCAAACAGCCTTCTTACAGCCCCGGCGGTGCACTGATCCTTCGTGCGGGCGGAAAGGATCGTACCAATCAGAACGCAGAACGGATCGTGGGTCTGAGCCTCGATGAGTTCAATGATCGGGGCTGAATGGGCCTTGAACTCCTTCTTCAGCGCCCGATCTACAGCAGGGATGTCCTCGACCGTCATCCTACTTGCCCATTCCGAACGTCTTCAGGCATTGGCGGAAGTCCGCAGGAAGCGGACTATGGGCACGGATGCCCTCCTTGACGCTGCGCATCGGATCTGGAAGCTCCAGACCCGATGCGTGAAGCATCTGACGCGAAACCATCATGAGACGCGGATCACGCGCGGTCTTGAGTCCGAACATCCTGTCGCCAACGATTGGGAAGCGGATGGAAGAAAGATGGCGGCGTATCTGGTTCGTGCGTCCCGTTTCGATGCGCACCTTGAGGAAGGACGCATCCTGGGACGCCATTTCGCGCAACACGTGCGAGACGGCAGGCTTGCCTTCGATAGGCGCATTTATCGTCTCGTGCACATGAGGGAAACGTCCGGCGACGATGGCATGGTACGTTTTTTTGACGCCGTGCGTCTTGAACACCTCCACCGCCGCATTGAACGCGGTATGGGTTTTGGCGAAGAGGAGACATCCCGTGGTATCGCGGTCGAGACGGTGCACCGCCTCAAGCGTAGGTATGTGAAGCTGGTGCCTGAGGATCATCTCCACGGACTTCGGATCGCCGCAGCTCAAGAACCCGGCAGGCTTGTCCGCAACTATGTAGTCGGGCGTCTCAAGGATCACTCGCACATGACGGGCTGGCGACGGACGAGACGGCGACGTTCCGGACTTCTCCTCCGGCCCGGAACGGTCGCTTCCCGGCTGGCGCTTCGCGGCGCTGACCACGGCGCGCGGCACCTCGACGGTATCGCCCGTGTGGAGCATGTGACGCGCAATCCATATGCACTTGCGGTTCACCCACACACTGCGTCCATCAATGATCGCCTTGGCTGCGCGGCGGGAAAGTCCGCACCGTACCGCAAGAAAATCCTGCAGAGGCTTGTCGTTTTCCGGCTTACCGACCTGCAGCTGTTCAATATTTCCTAAAGCTCGTCTCATTATGGCGCAATATTCTATCAAATCCGCAAATTCATTGCGACATCATTTGCTGCTTCCAGCCTTTGTGACGGCAATCCTGCCGACCGGATAGACGCGATCGACTCCTCCCTTGAGCGGAAGTGCGATCTCTGGCTTACCGTCTTTACGTCCGACGGAGACCGCGAGTGTGTACACGCCCGGCTCGAGAAGATCCACTGCGCCTCCGGGATCATTACGGTTGTTCTTGACGCACCAGTTGAGAATGGCATCGTTTCCGTTGTTCGGAATGGACGCCGAAAAACCGAACGTACACCGCGAATCGACCGTTACGGACTTCTCGATGCCGTCAAGTTTCGGCGGCAGAGAGCGAAAGCCGAAATTCGGATCGGTAACGCTCCAGCACACAGTACCCTTGTCATCCAGAAGCTTCCAAGTAAGCGATGCGTTCGCATACTGCGGGGCGACCCCGACATTCACCCATGAGGACCTCACCGTCACCGGCTCGGATATCTTCACTGTTTCCGGATATTCCACCTTGCGCAGCTCGAAACGGTAGCCAAGTCTGTTGGCGAACTCGTGCCAAACATGCTTGTTGGTCTCCCAGTATAGATCGGGGAATCCGTGTATTGAAATGTATGACGCTTGGTACTCCTCGATGCAGCGGCGTAGCTTCTTCGGATCCCATATGCCGCGTTCAAGCCGCTTCGTGATGTGTCCGGTCTCTATAACCACCGGTGTTTCCTTGGCAAAGATGCGTCCAAAATGATCGCTGGCCCAATGATACGGCTCCGGCTGACACATAATCGAATCGTCCCGCAGGCCAATGCCGATACTGCGGCAATACTCAAAAAGCGGATGGTCCGATATCCGCTTCCCGTCCTTACCTTTTATCCATCCACCGCCGCCTATGTCATCGGAAACGACGAGATAGGTGTTCGGAAGATTCTTTCGCAGAAGATCAAGATGCAACCTGCAGAGACGGTTGAACTCCTCGGGATCCTTCTTTCTTATCGACCCAAGTGTCATGCTGTGCCCTTCCCCGTACTGTCCAAACGAACCGAGATCCACGAACGCGACATCGGGATTGCCGTCATACCGGACGGCGAACGCTTTGAGGAAGTTTCCGTATTTTTCCAGAAGAACCGGGTCGTCCCACACCGGCTCGAATACGATTGCGTTGCCCGGTTTGTTCTTGTACGGATACTTCTTTCCCTTGATGCCTGCATCGATGGCCCATTGAGGTGTCGATATCATGGTGTGGTCCATGCATGATATGCGAAAAGCAAGTTTCTTTCCAGCCTTCAGCCACGATGCGGCCCGAGATTCCAAAAGATCCCAGCGGTACATACCTTCCTGCGGCTCGAGATAAGCCCAGGGAAGGCGCATGTACAGGACCGTGGTCCCGGGCATCCATTCAAGGGTATCACCCTGCTCCAGCTGAGCTCCGTACGCCCAAATGCGGCTTGAATACTGGTAATGACATATGCCCATCCCGGGATTGCACAGTATCTCATCCGTGTTCGCAGGCTCGACAACAGCGGCGGTAAGAGCCCCGGCGGACAACATCCACACAGACATTACCACGACTCCAAAAGACATTTTATTGATGTTCATCTGCATAACTTTCCGTAATAGTTCCCTTGAATCCGCTGAAATCAGTGGATTCGTTTTTCCACCATGCGAACAAGCACGCATTCCAATGGTTTAAGTGAATAACAGAATGTCCGCGCATCTTTGCGCACGGGAGGTGTTCCGAACACCTTTTCCATTCCACCTGAGACAGTGCAATCGAGCGAAATGGCGACATTCTGCGGAACACGCGCCGCATTTACGGCGAGAAGCCACACGTCGCCTCCATACCGCCAGGCTCGTACCCCGACATTAGCAGTAACCCCTTTCACGATTGGCGCATCTTCCTCCGAAAGAAAAACCTTTTCGAAACCCTTCACCTCTGCGGCGATTTCCTTAAGCTCGTTCCACTTCTCCACAAACTCCGCGCCCTTGAAATTGTCCCGTAAGGCATTAAACGCATAATAGATGATCCCGTTCGCTCCGCCAGCGATATACTGCCACGTCATCTGGCGAATTTCCTCCCGCGTAGGGTAACGCATGTCAATATGTTCATGATTCCCCTTCCTGAACCAGCTCCAGCTGAACGCCTGCGGAACATGCCATAGCGGATAGAGACCGTAGCTGCTTTCGCGCGCAATGCGCGCATACTTCAGAACGTTTTCAATGGGGAACGGATATCCTGGAAGCGAATTGCCGATCGGATACGCATCAGCACCTATGATCTCATAGCTTCCAAGAAAGCTTTTCACCTTTCCGGGATGGTCGCACATCGTCCAGGTAGGATGCTGGTCATCAAGCGAAAGAACAAGGTCGTGCCTTGCCGTGACCTGTCTCACCATCGATACCGGACGCTCGTCGTTCAGA
>JAFXEA010000347.1 GCA_017521065.1 Kiritimatiellia bacterium
CGGGTGGAATGTATGGCGCAGGTGCGGGATCAAATCCAACGGCATCCCGAAGTTCTGCGGTCGTGCGGCCGTCCGTTTTGACGGACACGTTTCTTCGCAGACGGTTTTCTGCAACCGCTTCGAGGAGTGTGGCTCAGATGGTTTCGGAGCCGTGCAGATCAACGGAGGCCGGTTCAATACGGTGGACAATAATCTCTTTGTAAACTGTCTGATAGCAGTAACAATCCAGCCCATTACGCTTTCATCCTGGACAAATGAGATTTTAAAGCTTGTCTCACCGCGGATTTTCGGAGGCGCAGACGGCAAGGGTGTCGATATCCGCAACGATCCTTACAAGAGCCGCTATCCTCATATCAATCGTTTGATGTTTTCGGATCAGATAAATCTTCTGACCCGTAACGTTGCGATAGGCTCAGGCCCATTCGTCGCACGCGTGCCGCAGGCGACGGAATGTCACTTTAACCGGATATATGGGAAAGCGGATATTGGCAACATGCCGCCGGCAAAGGCGTTGCTTGCAGTTCCGAGCGCAGAAGAAGTCGGTCCGTCTCGCACTGCGCGGTTTGAGCGCGCAATATATTTGGATAGGCGATAGTTTTACAACTCCAGGAAATAGCGGGGACAAGGCCCTTCAAAAGTGCTTGTTCAGGGGGCATGTTAGGTGATTTTAGGGATGAACCATGTCCGAAGCCGCCTTCGTGATCTACTGGGAAAAGCGCAATGACGAACTCCGCAACCTCAGTATCAAAACTGTTGGCTTGAGCGACGAGTAAGGCTATACAGAAGCATTGATTTTCGCTATCAAATCATTTGCCCAGGCTATTGCTTCATCGACGTTTCCCATCACATCAAGACCCGCTGCAGCGTCAGAATACAACGAATCCCAAGACTCTCCCTTTTTAATCAGAGTTGGCCAGGGCTGTCTTCTCCGATTTGCAAATAATCGCTTGGCAATGCGAGACACTTCTTTAAGGTCAACAGCATCGTGAGCGAAAATCAACTGCAAATCCACAAGGTCATGTGCGCGACTACTGTTAGGCTCACTCACGCCATGTAATTTCTGAACCACTTGATGCGTGAGAGGCATCAGAGGTATTGGTTTAGGCTCATCAAGACACAGATTTTTGAATACATCGAGAATATCGTCAGCTATGAATTCTTCTGCGACTTGGGCATCACCTATTTCATCATATCCGACTTCCAGGCGAACTGTACACCACGGCTGCTTCATATAGCGCAACTTCACATCAAACGGTTGCATTACATATTGAGCAGGTATATCTTTCGGTGTAGCAGGAGTACGGCGAATAACTTCACCAGTAAACCCACTCCAGCCGGCTTTCAATCCAGTTTCTATCGTTGATATAAAATCCTCTATATCATTACGATGGGCAGTATCGAAATCAATGGTGACGCGAGTGTTGTCCAATCCATATCTAAGTCGTAGTGCGCTTCCTCCTTTGACTACGCCTTGAGGCAAAAATTGTCCGACGACCGCATTAGCGATTATTGACCGGATTTCAACATACCTTGCTTGAGTTCCATAAAGGCGTTGGATGGCTCTATCGAGATTAACCTTACTGTTAGGACGCCTGTTCATTTAAAAACCTTTCAAGTTTATGTGCTGTTTCATCATCAATCAAATCTTTCTGACGCGCGGTGCTTATCGCTTCGCGCAAGCGCTCGTCCATAACCGTGCCACGCGCCGTCCTGATCGCAAGTGAAATGGATTGTGATGGCAATCCTTCATACCATTCAAGCTCTTCACACGGCGTAGAGTCCATGATCTGAATCCCTTTACTAAGTTTCTTGCGTATTCTTCGCGGGGATGCAATATAAATTCGTGATGGATTGGTAGGACATAAATGATGAAGAGCCAATACCGATTGTCCATACAGATATGCATCCTTATCCACTAATGCTAAAGAATCTGCATAAGCATCGCGACCATCTGGAGCTGGCGAATACTGCGTAAGCTTATAAACGCCATACCCTAATCGAGCAAGGCGCCCTCGTTGAGCAAGTTTAACCAATTCTACAGAGGGTATTCCAATGGCCTTGGCCTGCGCTGAAGTAATTAGACCATAATTACCGATTGCTTCCTCAAAAATTCTATCATAATAAGTCATGCCAAAAGTATACCAAAAACGGTATAGTTTTGCCATATCAACTTACGAACCGTCTGGAAAATCAAGGGACACACCCTTCGGGGAAAAAGAGGTGATAACATTCGATTAATTGGATGAATTCTCTTTCTTTTTGGAGGGACAGACCCTTCAAAAGTGCTTGAGCAGGGGGCGTGTTAGGTGATTTGAGGGGTATCTTTCTTACGGCAGAATCTGCACCATTGGGGGCAAGAAAATAATGGGAACGGGGAATGGGTATCAGGAGTTGAGAGTTTGGAATTGTAGTTTCATCTCTTCACCCTTTACTCATCTCTCATTACCCATCTCTCATTACAAGATTTACATGATTGGGAGTTTTATTGATGCTTATAAAATAGGCCTTTCGGAAAATCCGTGGTTGCATATAAAATGCCAATCTGATATATTACCGACTCACCGATGACTTCTAACGACGAATATGTTCTTACACTCCTGCAGGAGCAGGGGTTTCTCTCTGTGGATCAGGTCGCCGCAGCGGCGAACTCGATGCATGAGGGCAGCGAGACCACGCTTGACGTGCTGGTCTCGTCTGGCGTTATTTCACAGGATGATGTGCTCGGCATCATAGCGGAGCAGTTCGGCATCAAGTACTGCCACATCGATCCTGGCGCCATTGATCCTGAAATCACCAAGATACTTTCGGCGGAGCTTGCGCGCAAGTACGGCGTGGTGCCAGTGATCGGCGACGACGATTCGCTTACTGTCGCGCTGACCGATCCGATGGGGTATGATGCCGTCGACTCTTTGCGTTACGTGCTGCATGGACGCGACGTTCAGGCTATTCTCGCTCCTCTCGACGAGCTTCACGCCGCCATGGAGCGTCTGTATCCCAGCGGCGCCGATTCCGTGGAGACGCGCACCGACGACGAGTTCGGCGGCGTTGACGAGAACTCCGACGGCGATGGCGACGACGCGCCGGTGATCAGGCTTTGTTCGATGATCATCTCCAACGCGATCAAGATGAAGTGTTCCGATATTCATCTTGAGCCGATGGAGAAGGAATTCCGCGTGCGCTACCGCATCGACGGTGCTCTGCGCAAGATGGACTCGCCGCCGAAGCGTCTTCAGGGCGCGATCCTCTCGCGAATCAAGATCATGTCGAAGATGAAGATCTCCGAGAAGCGCATCCCGCAGGACGGCCGTATCCAGGTGAAGGTCAATGGACGCGACCTCGACCTTCGTGTGAACTCGGTGCCGACGAACCATGGCGAGTCGATCGTCATGCGTATTCTCGACAAGTCCAACCTCTCGCTCGGTCTTCCGCAGCTCGGCTTCCTTTCCGACGACCAGAACAAGTTTGAGCGTCTGATCCACCTTTCCGACGGCGTGGTGCTCGTGACAGGTCCTACCGGTTCCGGCAAGACGACGACC
>JAFXEA010000348.1 GCA_017521065.1 Kiritimatiellia bacterium
GAGATCGTAGAGCATTGCTGTGGATGCGCCCTCACCTTCCCCCGGAGCCAACCTCCACACTGAATTATCATACTTTCCCCAGCCAGAGGCTCCATTCTCAAATCCGGGATTCACCAGCAGATTATCGCCAAACGCAAAAAGTGTCCCGAAAAAAGCAAATGCAGCCGTACATATTTTTCTGTACGCCATATCTTCTCCCCATATGCTCTTCATCCCCATATCCTTCATTTCAACCATCCTGCAAGCGACGGAAGCTTGGACTTGACCTCCTCCATGAAGAATCCGCAATAGCGTTCAGCGCCGGCCTTGGTCGTATGAGTGTTGTCTTTACCGTCAACAGACATCCAGTAGTACTTTGCCGCCTTCGCCTTGCCAAGCGACTTGACTTCCGCAAGTGTCCGTGCATAGAGGTCTATCACCGGAACGTTCAGCTCTGCACCAACTTGCTTCATCGCATTGACGTACGGCCCAAGGCCGCGGTAATCATTGTAGGATCCATCCTTCTTGAACGTGCACGTAGCTACAGAAGTCACAAATACAGGCTTCGCCCCCTTCGCACGTACCTGTTCTGCGAACTTGGCGAGATTCTTGCGGTATCCGTCAAGCGTCACACTCCTGTCAGTACGCGCATTGCAATCGTTATGGCCAAACGATATTATCATCTGGTCTCCAGGACGGGTCTTGGCAAGTGCCTCTCCCCAATAATCATCCGCCTGGAATGTACGCGTCGATTTGCCGCCGTGCGCAGTGTTGACGATTTCAATGCCGTCCTTCATGTGGGGGCGAAGTGATTCGCCCCAACTGCCGCGGCCGGCCTTCTTGACCATGTGCGGAGCGAGAAGCGAGTCGCCCGCAAGAACCAGACGGCGACCCTTGTCCGTAAGGTGGACAAGTGCGCATCCGAGCGGCTCCATCTCGACAGCGAGAGTGTCACCGCCTGTAAACTCGACGCCTTCCCCCATTTCCAGGAACCCGCGTTCAAACTTCTCCGAAAGCTTTAGTTCTGCACGTGCGCCTTCACCAAGGGCATTGACCACAAGCACAAACGAATCATTGCCCATACACCAGCAGCGGGTAAGGAGTTTGCTCTTTTCCGGAACTGCAACCTTTACCGGTTCCTCCACCGAGAGCAACACCGGCACGAACTTGCGCACCTCGGTTACAACACGCCTGAATATCGAGGAATTGCGCTCGTAGTCCTTCTTTGCGAAATCGCTGTCGAAATAGTTCGGGCCATAGAACCTGAGAGCCGATGCTCCGCCCACAATCGCCTGCCATGTCATGTTGCGCAATTCACCGAAGGTCGGGAAATGCGGCGTTTCCATACCTTTGCCCATTCGGAACCACATCCAGTCAAACGCCTGAACCACAACGCTGAACGGCTTGACGCCCGTTGCTCCGCTCTTGAGGCCGATAAGCCAGTCCGACACCTGTCCTACCGGCCAACGGCCTATCGGATACGGATCAAGTCCGCAATCATCGAACGTATCGAGAAAGCCGCGCACATATTCAGGATGATCAAACACCGACTGAGTCGGACGGCTCGGATCATATGTAACGAAAAGTTCATGCTGCTTGACCATTTTCGGTCTAAGTGCGGGGCGCGGCTCATCGTTCAGATACCAGGACAGCAATTCAGGACGGTCCTTTGCCTGATATATGCGGTTCGTGAGGAAATTGAACTGGTCTTCATATGATTTCCAACCGCGCTTCACTGTCCAGCGTTCACCGAAATAGAGATTGCCGATGTTACGGATGATCTTCAGGTTGTTTGTACGGCAGAAATCCCAAGTCTCGTCGGAAGGTTGACTGCCTGTACCGATGGTGTTCAATCCATAATCAATGAAAGACCCAAGTCTCTCAGGGCTGATCTTGCCGACGCTGGTCGCTATCGGGAAGAACGGACGGCCTCTGACCATCCAGCGGCCATGCTCATCGTGCCAAACTCTGTATTCAGGAGGACGCTTCGCTAGTCGCTCAAACCTCTTTTCAGCCGTTCCGATCACCTTGCCGCCCTTCTCCAGTTCAAACTTCAGCGTCTGCTCACCCATTGCGAACCCGGATACGTCTATTTTGAAGAATGCAGTTTCGGCATTCATGCTGTTCGCCTCGGCGCGTACATCCTTGCCGTTGCTGTCTTTATAGAGGAAGTATCCCTTATAGTCCTTCATATCTACATCACGAATGTTCATAGCGGCGGCAAGACGCACCTCACCCTGCCATGGCTTGTCGCGATAGGCAGATGTCACCAGGCGTTCGACAATCGGCGGCACATATTCCTCAAGCACTGCTTCGTCGAACCATGCCTTGCCTGTCAGCCCCGCCCAGACACTCAGGCAGAACTCGGCATCGACAGTATCGATCGGCACCTCCATGAGGAACTCCTTGATCTCGTACCAGTCGTTCCATGTACCCTGCATGCCATGCGAATAGCGTCCGCATGTGCGCTTGCCGTTAGAGTCGGTGCCGAGCAGGCTCATCTGAACACCGCCCGAATTCCTGATCTTTCCGGTCAACCCTTCATGGCGCACCTTAACACGGTAAATGTATCTCTTGCCAGGCTCCAGCTTCACCTTCTGCCTAGGGCCGCTGCGCGGATCAAGATTGGAGCAGTCGAACATCATCGCATTCGAACCGTTCACCCCCGATCCTTTCTCCGCCTTCCACACGCCCGGCGTGAATCCGCTCCAACCGGCAGGATTGCCGTTTGAATCCAACTCTTCAAAGTTCCCGTTCTTCAGCAGATTGCCGTCGGCAAACAGAGAACAGCACGCTGTAAACCCAAATACAAATACTTTCGCTTTCATCTTAAGGAAACCTTCCTTTAGCTTATCGGATTATTACGCGCATTGCGGCAATCTTCGTCACCCTGACGTTTCCATCCGCCGACACTCTCACCTTGTGCCTGACTGTCTCCTCTCCGTTGACAAGCAAAGTCCAGTCCGAAAGATTATCCATTCCGATGCAGTTCACAGGATTGAACGATGCATTCATGCCGTATTCCATGTCCTCGGGTACATTCACAAGCGATATCGTACCGGATTGAGCGAAATCAAACCCGTTAAGCGTTCCGCCGCCTGTCGTCATATCAATTTTGAAGGATGAAATCCCCTGTCTGCCGCCGCAGGAATTCAAAGTCGCCCCGTGCTTTACGCACACAGAACCCTGCAATGATATCCTTGCCGCATTCTCAGGCTGCTCAAAGATGAAACCTTGTCTGCGCTTAGCTTCATCCGTAATTGCAAGTGTCAAACTTCCTGCACTATAGAATTTTGGTTTGGAAAGCCAATATCCGGAACCTGGAGATACAACATTGTTCGTCTCGAAAAGACGCGTCCATTCAAAACCATCGACGCTCCCTTCCACGTAGAAAGATCCAGGCTGCAATCCTCTAGTTGTCCCATTCGCAGAAACATCATAAGCAAAGTCAAAGGAATTTATCCCATTTGCACCAGCAGGCATGCGGAATATAAGCGGCATCCATGTCGACTCATCTTCGACAACCGGAGCCGTCCCCAACGTGGCAGAACCTTCACTGTCACTATCGTCAAAAAGACTATTTAAGTTCTCCGACGAGTAATTATTCCCGTCTTTTGCATATGCGAATTGACCAGGGGGAAGGTTACGCCAATTATCACCGAACTGAAGTCCAATCGACTGAGACACACCGTCGGCGTCAAAGAACGCCATTTCCCTTAACTTGAATTTCTTGTTCGGGGCATTCTCAGCATCCGTATAGCTCTGCCGAAGTACAAAACGGAACCAGCTATAGGTTGGAGCGACCAGATTCAGGCACCCTCCCTCAACTGTCAGATCGCCACTGAACGATACACTCGGCAGAAGCTCCCAAAGTCCAGAGCCGCTCTTGGTTATGGATATTGCGCCTCCGTCCGCATCGGAAAGGTTCATGATCTGGTTTCTGTTGGATCCTTCGCCGTCGAGAGTCAGTGTCTTGGCGTTGTCTCCGCTCGACTTGATTCCGGAGAAGCGGAACAGAGTGTCCTTATTGTGCAGAATCCGTCCATCTCCCTTCAGTGCTATAATGCGGTTCGTGCTGTAGACATCATTCTTTCCGGTGTATTCAATCGTGCCCTGCGTTCCTGCCGCCGTGCCGAGAGCGATCGCCCAATCCACTTTTCTGGACGGATCAAGCGCCCCGGTATATGCTTCATAAAGGTTTGTGGCAAAACCCAGTGAACAGAACTGCCCTGCATCCGCAATGGTATCGTACTGCAACGTTCCATTCTCAACCGAAACTCCGCCCGTAAGTGCGGTTTCCGTTTTCTTGTGCTGATGCAGTCTCCATGTGCACGTACCCCTTTTCACGAGATGGATCGGACACCATTTGTCATCCTTCGCCCTTTCACGAAGCCAGCAATGGAATCTGTTTGTATGCGATCCTGTTCCCGTCAATATGAACTCACGGTGCATTGCCGCAGCCTTTGTGCCGGTTTCACATGTGCAATTGGTTACAAGAAGTCCGCCATTTTGCCCTGCATCAAGAAACACAAACGATCCTACGCCCTCACCACGAACATTGAAGGTAAAATCATTCACTGTTCCGCCCGAACCGAGATACCGGATGCCGCCGCCTTGATTATCCTCCGAATCGCCCAACTGTACCAGTTTGCGGCGTCCTATCGTACCGCAAACATCTCCCTCCTTTGCAAAACTCACCATCCCTAGTGCCGCACCTGTCTCAATGGTATTCCGTTCGGCTCCATATGCCTTTATGACACCTGTTGCGGTCGAATTTGTTCCCCAAAGCTCCACCGGAGAGGCGACATACAGGAATGAATTGGTGAAACCGGTAAACATTCCGTGAAATACGCTCTTATCCGTCTGGCTGAATATCGTCTGGAAGCGCCCATTATGTGAACCGTGGATAGTACCCTCTCCAAAGAACATTCTGCAGACTGTATGACCACCATTATTGACGGCATTCAGCAACGCATTTGAGCAGACGTGCAACTCGTCAAAATAATACTTATCGCCCGATGCTGCATTTTCCAGCAATGTAAGCGTTCCGTTGGACACAATCATTATTGAGAAATAGGATTCCGGATCTGCCGTCGCCGAGAGTTTAAGTTCTCCAAGGCCTATCTTCGTCAGATTGCCCTTCCCGTAATATTCAGAGCTTCTTTTAGCCGCAATCGTCACTTCACAAGGAAACTCTGCAACCTCATTCTCAGGTACATCCACGACAAGGCGACTTGTAGGCGTAATTGGACGGATACGAGCAATTGTGTTTGTTACAAAATCCCAAGATGGTGACGACGAAGAGAGTTTCGCGTCCATGTCTTCAGGGATAGTTACATAATCACCTTTCGAAGGCGCGACATCTCCAACATAGCTATCACCACTTGACCAGTCAAAATCGCTTCCGCTCAACGAACTCTTCAGCGTATATTCCTCCGCCCCGACGGACAACGCAGCAAGCGCACAATTCAATACAGCAACACACGACAACGCAAAAGCTCTTGATAACGTTTTCTTGGCATTCATGGATTCTTGTTCCTTTCATTCTGAAGCAGATTGGCGGCAATAATACCAAAAACATTTTTTTTTCAAGCTAAATTTGAACACAAAGCCACTTGATTTTACATTTAATACATAGATTTAGAGAAAAATCTCAATAAGAAAAAATAATTCCGTGCCATCAGCACGGAATCCATGTTATTGATTAGAAATCTTTAGCTATGGGATGTCAATGACTCCTATGCCGTTAAATACAACTCAATCAACGGCGCCATTCAGTGCGCCAGGTCGTCTGCGGCTTGCTGCGGGACGATGACGATCCAGCGCCCCATCCGCCCCAGCGGTCGCCGCGGGGTTTCGGCTTTTCATATGCTGGCGAAACGGAGCGAACCTCATGCTCGTTGTACATCTCAGGCGGAATCTCACGCACAAACTGTGAAGGTTCAACAGGACACGCCCC
>JAFXEA010000349.1 GCA_017521065.1 Kiritimatiellia bacterium
ATCCTGCTCGTTCTGGGAAGAATGCATGCCAGGATCGTCCGCGACGCACACCACCATGCCGCCGGTCGCACCGACGTACGTGAACGTCATGAGCGGATCCATCGCCACGTTGAGACCGACATGCTTCATAGCGGTAAGCGAACGCGCACCGGCCATGGAGGCGCCAATAGCAGTCTCCATGGCGACCTTCTCGTTCACCGCCCATTCACACTTTACCGTATCCTTGAACTTCGCAACGTTCTCGAGGATCTCGGTGGACGGGGTACCGGGATAGGCGCTCGCGACAACACATCCGGCTCCGGCGGCTCCGTGAGCGACCGCCTCGTTTGCAGAAAGCATCTTCTTCATCTTCATTCTCTCCAAAATAAAATTTGGGGTATTATATCATACTAAGGTCGCAACAACCGAAAAACCTGCCGCGATCAGCCAATTCAGCTCATGATATCTTTTCGGTCGACTGCCGTCGAAGCCCCCTCGAAATCAAAGACTGAATTTAACAAGAAATGCCGCCGAGCCGGAGAGTTTCTTGTCAAGTGTCAGCTTGCCGTCGACAAACGAGACATTTATACTCTCGTTGTTTCTTTCATAGTCAAGAAGTGTTGCGGAAATAACTTCACGCACACCCTTCACGTCAACGGCAACTTTTTCGTCCTTTCCACGATAATCCGAAACCAGAAGCCAACCGGTTTTCCCGTCCGCCGATTTTGCCGCAAGGGTCGAAACCGTATCTTCACAGGTTGAAGCGCAGAGGTTGGTGCAATCCTTCATGATGGAGCCAAACAGATTCAGCGCATACCAAATCTTATAATACCTGCGAAACTCATCCATGTAGCCCCACGATCCTGTATGGCGACAACCGTAGAAGTATGCCTGATCGTATTTGGACGTCTGCATCTGCGCAAGAGTGGAAAGCGTGAAGCAGGATGAATCGATTCCGTTGTGCGAAGCGGGGCTTTCCCAGACTTTTTTGAGAATTGCCGGATCGGTGCTTCTCAACCCCTTCCAGCTGTAGTCGCCAAGATAGTGCCATTCATTGATTATCAATTCGCACTTTTTAAACCCAAAGGAATCGCAAAGCCTACGCGCCTTATCCGCATTTCCGATAATGACGGACGGCTTGTCGCCATAGTAATGCCAGGAAATGAAGTCCGGCGCGACATTCTCCCGCTTGCAAGCTTCAAGAAGCGTACGGAAGTACGATTCCTTGTACGAACACAGTGCAGGCCCTCCAACCTTGATATCTGGAAATTCGCTTTTCAGCCGTTTCAGGCACTTGACGTAGAACTGCGCGAAAAGCTCAAGGCGCTTGGCGTCTCGTCTCCGGCGATCAGCCTTTCGCTCTTCTTTCGTATTTCCGACACCGCCATCACCATCCGGCAGACACCACATATTGTTAAACCCGTCAGGTTCGTTCCATATCTCCCAATACTTGATATCCCAGTTGAAGCCGTCCGCCCAGCCGCGCGTGTAGTGGCGTATGGTTCCCGCGAACACCTCCGCCATCTTGTCGAAATCATCCGGTATAAGGGTGTTGAAATGGATCTTAGGTCCGGAATGCTCGATTGACGTGCCAAGACGGTAGAATATCTTCATTCCCGCATCCTGCGAAAGCTTCAAAAGATAGTCGGTCGGCTTGAAGCAGTAGTTCTTCGGATCCCTGGCGTCAAGATGCATTAGCGGAAAGATGAAATGCGTATCGACAACACGTTCTCCCGGATTGATGAGGGCAAGGTCATGCGTGCGTACATAGTCAAAATTCATCGACTTTATCTGCTCGGTTATATTGCCATTGCTTGTAATTTTCGGCGAATACCCCGACGAATGCAGCGCACGGCGGACAGGTCCGATCTCCTTCGAGAAATCGGCGGTAATCTCTGCCTTCAAAGCGTTAATGCCCAAAACGGACATAGTCAAAGCAAGCATCATATATCTGCAGCACATCTTTTGCTCCTTTCGTTATAATGACACCATTATACCACACTCTGACGGCAAACCTCCGCTTACAGTTCCTCTACGACCTTTTCCGAAGGGTGTGTCCCCTTATCCCCCCCTTATTTTCCACCAACATAGGCGTTATAAAGATATTTCTTTTTTTAAAGTTGATATTGCATAGAGCGGAATGTCTATGAGTCCGTTTGACTTGGAATATGCAGAGAGTGAAGTTCTTACGGAAAGACGCGGTGAGAATGCTGCCTTGAACACAGAAAGACTCTTGGCTTTGACATTGCGCTCCGCCTTTACCTCTATCGGAACAATATCATCTTCACTCTCCACAAGGAAATCAATCTCCGCCCTGGAATTTGCCTTTGACCAATAATATGGACACATCCCACACGATGCCCTCAACTCCTGCTGCACATACTGTTCAGTCAATGATCCCTTGAATTCGGTAAAAAGCCTATTCCCTTCAAGAAGAGTTTTTGCCGGCAGTGAAGACTGCGCCGCAAGCAGACCTACATCTACGCCGAAAAACTTAAAAAGGTGATTTTGGTATGCAGCAAGCGGAATAGAAGGCTTAGTCACATTCCATACACGATATGCAAGGCCGGCAGATTCGAGCCAGACAAATGGATCCCTCAAATCGCGCGCCTGTTTCACGTCGGGCACATCAGTCGATACAAAGCGCTTGTCTTCCTTCGCCAGATGCACTGGCAGCGACCGCCACAATGCCCTTATCCTCGGCAATTGGTTTTTGGGAACGTGCCGCGCAAAATCCTTATCGTAATCAGATAGTATTCCGAGCTGAACCTTTCGTGAATCACTGGGATTCCCATGCCGCAAAAAGGTCTCTACCGCCGCCGGCATCCCTCCCACAAATAAATACAACCGCAAAAGCTCCGTCAGACGCTGAGAAAAAGGCTCAAGCATCGACCTGTCGCACGACTCTACAATCTCCCAAAGCTTTTCCTCGCCATACGCCACCAGAAACTCCCCGAAACTCATCGGGTATAATGTCATTGACTCTGTCTTGCCTACTGGATAGCCTGTTCCAACCTGAAGGTGAAGTCCAAGTAGAGACCCTGCTGCAACAACCGCATATTCTGGAGCATTCTCTTGCCAGTATTTAAGCGAAGTCAATGCTTCTGGACAAAGCTGCACCTCATCAAAAACAATCAGCGTTTCCTCTGGAACTATCATCGTCCCTGTTGCAGCCTGCAATCCCGTAATGAGACGCTTGATGTCAGAATATCCACTTTTGAAGAACTCAACAAGTGCTGGATTGCCGTCAAACGCAACATAAGCGAGGTTTCGGAATGAAGTCTTTCCAAAAGATTTTAGAAGCCACGTCTTGCCAACTTGTCGTGCACCATTAAGCACAAGCGGCTTTCTGTTCGGGCGACTGCGCCACTCCTGCAGGTTTTTGATGATAAATCGCTCCATACCACACTATTGCTCCTTTCAAGAAGCGTATTATACATCAAAACCGCCAATGAATCCACCTATGATTTGCACTTTATTGTGACGAATCCAAGTCATGACTTGCACTTTCTTGTGATGAATATGAGCATCTAATTGCACTTTCTATCCACATATTTGAGAGGGTCTCCGCTAGATTCCCACCCAATCACAGGCTAGCCTAACCTTTCGACAGCTTCGACTTTCCCCACAAAATTCCCGCAAAATTATCATATCCCAAGTCCTGACGGAGGCATTCCATGCATCCTCTCTGCCGCCACAAAAGGAGAATTCACTTCGGAGTAGTTCTCTCTCTTATGATCAGAAAGGGAATAAATGAGAATATGGTTCGGACTGATTCTCATGAACATGGTGCACACTAAAATCCATTGCAACATAAGGGCTTTGCCACAGCCTCTTCTAGGGGAAGCTGATTTTCTGCGCGGACAAACACGTCCTCGCTATCAGCGTTTGCATTTCCGTGGGGACAACAACTGTAAATTTCCAGACCCTTTCATTTAGGGAGAATTCGCTTCCTCCTACAGGGCAATTCACACCAAAATGGTAGGGCGGCCTTTCCTAGGCCGCCGCTTCTCGATGCTCCCCGCGACCGCCGCCGTACTACCAGTTTCTTCATGCGGCGTTTTGTTTTGGTCATGGGGCTCATGCCTTTTGGACATGGGGCGTTTTCATTTCGTCATGGGGCGTTTTGCCGTCGGACAGGGAGGGGTAGCGTCCTCGCTGCCCGATTCGTCGTTGCACGGGCAACGAGGACATTGCCCCTCCCATCTTTACTTTCCTCTCACGCTGACGGGGTTCGACTGAAATTTCGTGGGGACAAGTATGGAAAATCAGGGGAAATTTAATTAAAAAAGACCAATAAATATTGGATTAATTGAATGCTTTCTCTTTTTCTTGTGGGGACCCTCAAAAAACGAAAGGATGCATCCAATTAACCGAATATTCATCATTCTTTTTAACTTATCTCACTTTTCCGAAGGGTGTGTCCCTTTATTTTCGTGGGAACGAAAGAGGATTGGCCGCCACTTGAATAGAGGCAATCACTGCACATATCGTGCAAGCGACACCGCCGAATGTGAATGTGTGTTGTCTTTGATTCATTTCACAGTTCCTCTACGACCAATCCGTCGAAATGGGCGGTTCCTGTCGCAAAGAACATGCGAAGATCAATCTCCGGCTTGAAATCACAAGGAAGTTTCTTGGGGACATAGACCTCGGCGGTCTGATGAATCCAGTCGAAGGTGCCTTCCAAACCCACTCCCGGAACCACCTTCGCGCGATCCGCCTTCTCGTTGAACCACACAACCGCCTGAGCTCCGCCACGACGCTTGTAGGCTACGATATTCTCCCCCTTCACGAAATACGAAATGCGGTACTTTCTCCCCTGCTTCATGTCCGCCTTGAACTTCTTGACCTGGAATGGACTGTTCGTCATTGAATGATCGACCGTAATCGTGACAGGACCAGTCTTCTTTAAAACTGATTTTGGAGGATCGGCCTTGCGCCTTGCGCGTTCCCCTTCCGCCGAAACACTCCTGCTATATTCCTCCGAACGTTTTACCATCGGATCGAGAACTTCGCGTTTCATGAGTGCGATGCGCTTCGCCTCCATGGAATCCGCCGGAACCATAGACTCCGCCTTTTCGAAAAGTGCAGCCAACGGCTTCAGTTTTACCGAGGAATACAGTTCCGTCCAGATGCGCAACTCGCTCGGTATCGTATTCGCCACGCCGATTGCAGTATCTACGCTCGCTCCAAGCATCTCCTCCATCCATTTACGCTCGATCTCCTCGAAGAACTCCTGCATCGGTTTCGCCGCCGCTCCGAACATGAGACGGTAGTACTCCTCCAGAAGCGCGTCGATATCGACATGTCCATACCACGCGACACGCGAGAACACGTACCGGTTGAGCAATCCGTACATCGCACGCTCGCCCGCGTTGGAACAGTACGCCCCACGGATCATCGGAGCCATGCGGTTGTAGAACGCCGCCATTGCGCGAG
>JAFXEA010000350.1 GCA_017521065.1 Kiritimatiellia bacterium
AGGGCTTCTGTCTCATCGATCACCAGATATCCGCCGCCCTTGAGGGGAACCTGTCTGCGAAACGCCTCGTCAAGCTGGCGTTCCACACCGTAGTGCGAGAACACGTTCTTGACGCCATCGTACCGTTTCAGTTTCTTCTGTGCGCGGCGCGAGATCTTCGCGGTGAGCTCCTTCATCTCGTCGAAGGATTTGGCGTCGTCGATGACGACGGCATCGATATCCTCGGTGAGCCAGTCGCGGACGACGCGCTCCACGAGTCCGGGCTCCTGGTACACGCAGCATGGAGTGCGGAGATTTTTGACGTTCCCCTTGAGCTCGTTCCATGATTCAAGCAGGTTGCGCAGGTCTCGCGCGAACGCCTTGGGGCTGGCGCCAGCGCCGACCGTGCGGACGATGACGCCAACGTCGTCAGGGAGAAGGAGGCGGTCGAGAATCTTTTTGAGACGGGTCCTCTCCTTCGCGTCGCCGATCTTCCTCGAGACGCCACGCACCTTTTCGCCGGGCATCATCACGAGGTAGCGTCCGGGGATTGAGAGGTTCGCTGTGACGCGCGGCCCCTTCGTGGAGATCGGTCCCTTCGTCACCTGGACTATGATTTCGGAACCCTTGGGGAAGCGCTTTTCTATCTCTTCGTTCGAGAGCCTTGCGGAGCGGCCTTTGGGTTTCTTGCCCTTACCCTTGCCGTTCACTTTGTTCGAACCCTTCTGAGCCTCCTCGTCGTCGTCGAGAAAGGCATCCACATCCGGCGACATGTCCCAGTAGTGGAGAAATGCGTTCTTGGAAAGGCCGATATCCACAAAGGCTGCCTGAAGGTCGTGCTCGAGGTTCTGGATGCGCCCTTTGAAGACGGAGCCGACAAGCCGCTCCTCTTCCGGATGCTCGACCATGTACTCTTCGAGCTTCCCATTCTCCATGACCGCCACTCGCGTTTCGAGCTTTTCTACGTTCACGATGATTTCGCGCTTGAACTTAGGTTTGCGGAACCAGTTTAGGATTTTTTCCAGCATTTTTTCCTCAGATTTTCTCCTCGCGGTGGAGGGATATGGATTGTACGATGCCCAATGCGGCAAGCAGTGTCACGAGGAAGGTCTTGCCCGCGCTGATGAACGGCAACGGGAACCTGTGATAGGCATTAGTCCGATGGACATCGCTATGTTGATGTAGATGTGTACGAAAACGAGAGTCATCACGCCGATGGCGACCATACGGCCGCGGTCGTCGTTGGACCGTACTGCGGTCCAGAGTCCCGAAAGCAGCAGAACGAGGAAGAGCGACAGCATGGCTGCAGATCCCACAAACCCCGTCTCCTCCGCAAGAACGCAGAAAATGAAATCGTTCATGGATACGCTCGGAGGAAGATACTGGAGCTTTTTCTGCTCTCCCTTGCCGATCCCTTTTCCGGAGAGTGAGCCGTTGCCGATCGATATCATGGACTGCCTCAGATTCCATCCGCTGCCGTAAGGGTCGGCTTCCGGGTTCAGGAAGGTGCGCAGTCTCGCCCGCTGGTGTTCCTTCAACGGAAGGTATTTGTATATCTTTTCCTTAAGCTCTGGGTCGGTGGTGGTTTCGGCCTTGTGGACTGCGCCAAGAATGAGACCTGCGGACAGTGCGCCCGTCACGAGAAGGGGAATGAGGACCTTGAGGCAGACCTTGGCGCAGAGAAGCATCGCAAGCGCAGTCGGAACCAGCACGAGCGCCGTGCCCATGTCGGGTTCGGCGAGTATCAGAAGCGCAGGCACTGCCACTATCCCGACACCTTTCAGCAGATCGAGGAGTCCGTTTGTCGGACGGTCGGCGCGCCCGAACATTTTAGCAAGCATGAGTATGACGGCAGGCTTCGCGATCTCGCTGGGCTGGAAGAACCACAGCCACCGTTTACCGCCGTACACTTTCGAACCGAACGCAAGAACGGCGACGAGCATTATCAATGATATCAGGAAGTATGGAGTGGTAAGCAGGTCCAGTATCTTGCGGTAGTCGACAAACGTCAGCGTGAAATAGACTATGAGACCGAACAGCGCTGTTGCGGCATGTACGCGCCATGCGTCATGGAGGGCGGTTATAGTCCTGGCTTCGCCTGCTGACTTGATGAAGATTACCCCTATGACCGCCAGGGCAACCATGGAAAGGAACGAAAACCAGTTGAATTTCAGAATCTTGCCCAGCATGTCAGCGTCCTTCCTTCTCTCCGAATATGGAGGCAAGTATGTTGTGGACGCGCGGTGCGGCAGTCTTGCCGCCGGATTCGCCGCGTTCAACGACAAGCGCGACCGCCACTGTGGGATTGTCGTATGGCGCGAATGCTATGACCCAGGTGTCCTTCATCCCGTTGCCGATCTGTGCGGTGCCGGTCTTGCCTGCGCAAGGAACCGCGAGCCCTCCGAGTGCCTTGCTCGTCCCCCGGACGCCTTCGACCACATCACGCATTCCACGCCTGACGGTTTCGATGTCCTCCGGTCTGCACGTCAGCCTTCGCACCGGCTTAGGCGGTGGGCTTCCTTCCGGACGCTTCTTTAGGTATGGCGTGTACACCTTTCCTCCATTTGCGAGCGCGGCGCATTCCATTGCCACCTGCAGAGGCGTGACCTGAAGCCGTCCCTGCCCGATTGCCGACTGGCTCACGAGTCCGGGGTAGAAGGGCGGAGATGCGAGAGAGCCTGCGTAGTCCGGTATGAAATCGATACCGGTCTTGGCGTTGAACCCGAATTCCTGTGCCGTTCTGAAAAGGGTGTTCGATCCCATGAGGTATCCGAGTCTCGCAAAATACGGATTGCAGGACTGTTCGATTGCGCCACGCATGTTCAGATGACCCTGCCCCCACCGGCTCCAGCAACGCAAACGCATCGTGCCAAGCTTGTACACTCCTGTGCATTCGTAGTCTTCGTGAGCCTTGAAGCCGGAGTTCAGTGCGGCAATCGCGGTGACGGGCTTGAACGTGGATCCCGGGATGTACAGTCCTGCAGTTGCCCTGTTAAGAAGGGGACGTCCTGGGTCTTCGGAAAGAGCCTTGTATTTCTTCGCCGATAGGAACGGCACGAATTCGTTTAGGTCGAACGCAGGTGCAGACACCATTGCGAGAACCGCGCCGTCTCGCGGATCGAGAACTACGCACGCACCGCGCACTCCGTCGAACTGCCGTTCTGCGACAGCCTGGATGTCCGGGTCTATTGTAAGATGCAGATCCAATCCGTTCTGGGCATCGCGTTCCTGCGTCTCCTCAAGCGAGATGTTGCCGCTTGTCGATTCGATGGGCTTGAATCCACGCGCATCTACCGGTATGCGTACGGTCCCCGACACTCCTGCAAGATAGTCGTCGTAGTATTTTTCAAGACCTGAGCGTCCTTTCATCTCAAGCTCGTACGCGAGCATGTATGCCTCTTCCGGATCGCTCGTGTCGCGGACGCGTCCCGTATATCCTATAAGGTGAGCGGCGAACGAGCCGCGCGGATAGTGGCGTTCGGCGTGGGATTCGACCGAGAATCCCGTGAACG
>JAFXEA010000351.1 GCA_017521065.1 Kiritimatiellia bacterium
ACTTGAGACACCTGATGTCCTCTGCATCTACAGACGCCTTATCCTCCTCGGCAAGCGATGGCATCTTTACGGTTTTCAGGTGCCAACCGGCGCAACGGGCATAGACAAACACCCCCTCGGAGGACTTACTGTTCGAAGAAGAACGTATGGTCCCGAATAGCAGCACCAACGGATTATGTCCGTCTTTACCCACCTACAGATCCTCCAACTCAAACCAGCATGTTTCGCCGGCGGAAAGGCTGACCGTTACGCACCCGTCCAGCACCTTCTCATACCTGCCGCTACGCAGATTCCGCACCTTGCACGGACGTGGCAGAACAAATCTACCCTCTGCATTCCTGATTGCGTGCATTGAGACAAAATCGCCGTTCATGTCGACTTCAACGCCGCCGCAGGAAACAGGGACATAGGCACCCGACTCCCTTGCAAACATGTTGAACATCGCCGGTGTAAGCCCTGCCGGCTCGCATACCATGATCTTTCGACATCCTTCATCATTGACGGAAGCTATCGCAGGCGCACCATCGGAGGCATATCTGGCGAGAACGTCCATCCGAGGGGTCTCCACCACCGTCCCGCGGGGGCCGTACTGCACGGAATGCCGTCCTTCAGGCCATAGACGGCGACGGAACGAGCACATATAAGAGCCGACATCAACATTCTTGCCTTCGGCCGCCACGATCTCGTGCGGAAGCGAATTGGTGGAATATACGGTCTTGAAACCGGTCACGGCATCACCTCCGGCGACACCCGCCTCGGCGAAGAACAGAAGTGTACGCCCCTTGTTCGAAAGAGATTCAACCATCTTCCTGCGCCTGTCGTCAAATGAGCGGAACATGGACATCGCCACAAGACGGCAGTCAGTGACAAGCGCAGGGTTTCTTATCACATCCTCCGCAAGATAGAACCTGTACGGGACTCCAGAAGACGCAACAAGCATCATCTGGGAACGCATCAGCTGAAGCGTGAACGGATGGTTTGCGTCGCCATTCCACGGCTCACCAGCATCTGCGCCCAAGCCCGCTTCATCGCATATGATGGCCACATCCGGCCTCCAAGCCGAAGGCTTGCGTGATGTAAGTTTCCTGTCGACATCAATCACAGAACCGATGTCGGCGGCGATCTCCGTCGCGGTGTACCAGCCGCCACCCATGTCGTAGAACCAGTATCCGGATCGCCGGGACATCATCATCCCCGCATGCTTACGGTACACAGTGGCCCACATTGGGAAATCATCCGACTGCCCCAACCCTTTTGTGCTGACCACACCGCCGGCGGCCCACGTCTCAAGAGCGGAATACGTACGCAGATCGAACTCGTTCCAGTACATCTTGCAGTGAAGGTCAAACGACGAGAATGGAAGCTTCATCTCCGAGGACATCGCCGGACGGCGCAGTTCATACGTTGGCTGCGGCACGCATATGTCAATCATATCCGACTGCACGAACGGAGTAAGGTCCAACCCTCCACAGAACGGACTCATGCACCAACGGATGGCCAGGGCATCCTTGCCAAGTTCACGCTTAAACACCCGAGCGAACTCCTCCTGCGCCCTGAATCCAAGAAGCTTGGAGAAATATGCATAGTCGCGACATTCCGGCGGAGGATTCTCCTTGAGATACTTTTCATATTCCGCCTTGGCACAGGCCGAATGGTCTTCATAGGGAGAATAGAACTGCCCGTCATGATAGCCGCTGAGGTGAACTCCGACTATGCGTTTTGCGAAACCGCTCTTGCGTAACTCCGCCAGAAGCGCCCGTATGTTGTCCGATATGGCCTTTCTCCACGACGGCGAAGCATAGGACACCCACGGCCACATATTGGTGCTCTTTATGCCCATGTCAGCATAGGTCGATACGCAGCTCCCATACGTGCCGCACACCTTTGTTCCATCCTTATTGATCCAAACCTCGTCAGGATGCTCCTCCAGCGTAAATCCAGGATACGCGTTGCATGATATTGACAGTATGCAAAGACCGTCTGGAACCAGCCTCATCGATTTTCTTACATCCTCGGCAGCCCCCTTTGCGTCAAACCCGTCCTTACTCCAGTATTTACGGGACTTGCGCCTGTCACCACCCATGCCAAGACCTTTGACAAACAACTTTACGCCCTGTGCCGCCAAGCCGCCGCCCGCGAATGTTTCCATGAATGCATCATTCCCGAACGAACCTTTAGCCCTGTATGCGACCGGCACAGACACTTTCCCGTCTATCAGCAGACGGGTCACCCCGTCCACCCTTGCGAGCCTTGCCGTGTGCTCAATGTCATTTGCGATGATGCGGTCGAATGTCTCTTCGTCAATGCGCTCTCCACTATGGTCTCTTGCGGTTCTCGCCTCGAAATATCCAGACCATTTCATATCCGCGGCATCAAGATCCTCGACCGTCCAATCCTTCCATTTCATGAGAAACGGACGCCCGGACACAACAACGGCAGGAGTCAACCTTCCACCATCATCCACACGAGCATGCGCATACTTCCGGTATGTCATGCCTGGTGCGGAATTGACCGCTCCAAACATCTCCTCCTGTCCACCCATGGAGAAGAATTTTGTATCCAACTCCCAACATGGAGTCAAATCCTCCTTCTTCCCATACCCTCTCAGATATGCCTGCGAATAGATATAATCGCTCCCCTCCACCGACACGTCGGCGGCAAGCCGCACCGCCGTGCCAGCAGGAAGGCTGATCGAAGGAGCCGTTACTACGAGATATCCCTTCGAATTGGTTTTCTCCACAACCAAAAAACCATCGTCAGACACTTCAAGGCGACCTTCAGCCCCATTGCGCTTTTCAAGGCTGAAAGCTGAAACCGATGAAATATCCGCCCGCCATAAGACCTTGGCGGGAGAGACCT
>JAFXEA010000031.1 GCA_017521065.1 Kiritimatiellia bacterium
CTTGACCAGTTCGCCGATCATGTCTGGATTGCGGAACACTGCGGAGGAGGTGGAAATCTTGTCCGCACCGGCGGCAAGCACGTCAGCTGCAGCCTGGACAGACGAAATGCCGCCGCCCATCGTGAAAGGAACGGTCACGGCCTCAGCGACCTTGCGGACCGTCTCAAGCATTGTCTTGCGCCCTTCGACAGTGGCTGTAATGTCAAGCATGGCAAGCTCGTCTGCGCCGGCGGCACAATACGCCTTGCAGCATTCCACAGGATCGCCGGCATCCTTGATGTCGACGAAGTTCACCCCTTTGACCACACGGCCATTGATCATGTCCATGCACGGCATGATCACCAAAGGTTTATTGTTGCTCATAGTTTCTACTCCAATTCAACAAAAAAATCGACTTGATATTATATCACTTTCTGCTGATGTTGCGAGGGGCAACGTTTCCGTTGCCCCTTCTTTCTTCTCAACCGACAATTGCTTTCTTGCAGTATATGCGGGAGACGTCAACCTCGCGGACGGCGTTCGAGCCGGCGGGGATCTCGTACTCAAGCTCAATGTCGCAGGGGAAGCGATAGCCCTCCTTCTTCATGAGGTCGAAAAGACCCGTCAGGGGCGTGTCGCCGGTGCCGAATGCCAGATTCTTGCGCCCGTGAGCGGTTGAGGTGCGGTCCTTCACGTGCATCGAATAGATGCGATCGTGGTACTTCTTCACGAATGCAAGCGGATCGTCATCGTTCGCAGCGACATAGTGTCCGATGTCGAAGTTTATCATGAACTTCGGCGACCAATCGAGAAGCGGTCCGTCGTATGTGGTCGCGTTGATCTGCAGATGGTTGTGGAAGGCGACGGCGATGTCGTACTTCTCAGCGAACTTGGCGATGCGGCGGGCCATCGGCTCCCATGCCGCGAAGTTCTTCGGATCAGGCACTTCACGCGTGATCGCACCTGCACCCATTATCTTTGCAACCTTAAAGCAGTATTCAATATCGTCGTCAGTCTGGTTTGCGCCACCAATACTGCCGAACTTGACGATATGCGCCTTGACGCCGGCCGCGTCGTACTTCTCGCGGACGGCCTCGAAGTTCTTGAGATCGACGGTCTTGCGCCATGCTTCGACCTGCGCCTTCTCTTCCTTGGTCATCTTCCAAGGAAGCTTGTTCACTGGTGCCCCTGCGTCAAGTTCAAGATCGTTACTCATTAACTCCATCTCTGTCAGTCCGGATGCCTTCACGTATCCAAGCGTCTTGTAGATGCCGACCGGCATCGTGCGGTAGGAATAGGTGATCACGCCGATCGGGATCCCCTTATATATGGAACCGGCGCTGCAGCTGCCGAACGGGCATGCGCACCCGCTTGCGGCAAGAGCCGCACCTTGAAGCAAAAACGTTCTTCTGTTTACCATCTTTTGTTCCTCTCTTTTGTTTCTGAAATCTCTTTGGCTGTGAATGATAGCACATACCCATATCTTTTCAAGAGCAAATCAAAGAAGAAAAAATAAGAGCCTCCTTATTTTTGATGTTGATTTGGTGATATAATTACGGCAAATGGTTTACGCAATCATATCAGATGTACACGCCAACGCAATCGCGCTCTCCGCAATTCTGGAGGATGCGCGCCGTTGCGGCGCAAAGAAACTGCTTTGCCTTGGCGATGTCGTAGGCTATGGTCCTGAACCGGAATCGACCGTATCAACGATTCGGGCGCGGGCGGCGTTCACTCTCGCAGGGAACCACGATGACGCCGTCTCAGGGCGGCTTGACGCTTCAGACTTCATAGACCTTGCCGCCGACGCCGTCTCCCGCCACAGGGAAGCCCTTTCAGAGGAGAACCTTGCATGGCTCAAATCTCTTCCGTACACATACACCGGAAAGTCGTTCCTGTGCGCACATGGCGATTTCACATCCCCGAAGACGTTTGAATACATCTCGGATGAACATGAAGCCGCCGCAAACTTTGCTGCAACAAAGGCTCAGTTGATGTTTGTGGGGCATTCCCATGTTCCCGGGATCTTCCTCACCGGCGCAAGCGGCAAGGTCTATTCCCTGCCGCCCACCGACTTCACCCTTGAAGACGGCAAACGCTACATCGTGAACCCCGGAAGCGTAGGCTATCCACGCACGAACGGCAATGTCTGCGAATCGACATATGTGCTGTACGACGACACGGAAAAGACCGTGTCTTTCCGACGGCTCCCTTTCACAGTCAGATCCGTCATGCAGACAGGGCGCAACCCAAAGCGGTTGAAGAAGCGCATTGTTGCCGCTGCCGCGTGTGCGGCGGCGGTCGCGGCTGGAGCGGCCGCATGGATGCTCGCCCCTGAAGAGCGGGTCGAGACGGTTACCGAGGTCCTGACCAACAACGTGACCAGGGTTGTGGAAAAAGTAGTTGCGATCAGGCAGATTGACCGTGCCGAGAACTGTACGCTCTTTTCGACAGACAAAAAGGTGCGTGTTGAGGTCAAACTAGCCAAAGGATCGCCCGCCGCCCAGCTTCAGCTTACGTTCAAGGACGAATCAGGCAAAATCCTTTGGGAAGAGCGATGGACCGCCAAGAAGAGCAAAAAAGCGACCGTGTCAGTCCCCAAGGGCGCCGCCTCGGCAACACTGTCCGCCGGCAGGGCAAGCGGCGACACATCCGCCACATTCGATATATTCAAGCTCTATCCGAAGCAGTAGGCAGATGAAACAGGCATCTCCTTGACATTCACTGTCGGCTTATTGCAGCCGAGGCTCCATAAGACTCCCGAAGCGCAGCAATGCCTCGTTGGATTCCTTCACCCATTTACCGTGGATTGAGGTAAAACATGTTCTGGGTTATCGTCCACGCCCAATCATCGGGCATATACTTGTGTTCATGCCCAGCGCCCCAAGTATCTGTATAGATTATCTCGTTCTTTTCTTCGTTGTACCCGATGATGAGCCGCATATGCCCACCGAAAGTCTGCGGAACGCCAGTCTCGGGATACAGTCCGAGCTGAACGCTCCAGAACAGCGGTACACCACGCTTTGTCTGTTCACGGATACCTTTCAGAAATTTCGCGTATCCTGACTTGTCGCGCATCGACATGGCCTTCACAACCTTCGCCTCCATCGTCTGCTGCATCTTCCCGACATCGAAAATGCGGGTGTTGCCTTTGACGGTCACGAAGTCATCAAATATCAATTCTGGCTTCTTCAGCCGCTTGGCGCATTTGTTGTATTCCTTGAGCTGTTTTCCTAGATCATCCCACCCGCCGATCTTTGCAACGACTTCACGCTTGCCGAGCTTGCACCTTTTGCCTATCGTCTCGACCGCTGATATCATGGACTTCGTGGAAGTGCCGCCTTGGGCATGAGTACCGGCCAACTGAGCAATTTCATGCTCGTCAATATCCTGTCCGAAATAACGCAGTACACGTTCCGCCGCTGCCACGGAGCAGTAACCCTTGTCGCCCTGGTCGACCATAGGAACGTTCGCCACGTAAACATCGCCCTCATCATTGCGCTTTACGTTCTCCATAAACCTTGCCGCCCCGACGGCTGCTTTACGTGTTCCTGTCTTTCCGGCCTTCGATGCAGATTCCTGCACGCCTCTCAGTTCAAGGCTAAAATATTCAACGGTGCGCGAATCGTCCTCACCTGAAATCCCCCAAGTCAATTCCGCGGCAGGCTTGCGATCAGACCAAACCCGGGTGAACTTGTGCCCCATCTTAACCCTGTCGTTCTTGACCCGGACTCGTCTTACCTGAGGCATCTTTCTGCTACCGCCATTCAATAAAAGTGAAATCTCTTCGACTTTCTTCTCCAGATCCTTGACGGACAACGCCACGCCATCCTTTGCCGCATCGCCTTTATTGAACAAGGAAAGTTCCACACGATCGACCTTCCTGTTCTTGAAATAGACACGCGACTCCATCACGGAGAAACCAAAGCAATTGACAGCATCGGCGTCTCGACAGACAACCACATCCCGCTTTTTGTTACCGGCGAACCTAAACCCAATCTTACCGTACTCGACGGCAAAATCATCCGCCGACTGCTCCCATGACTCCAAAGAGTTTCCAAAGTTGCTCCCTATATCATACCGCCCTTTGCCTGAATCCGATTGGGCGGCAAGCCCCAATGCAACCATTGTCAGAGCAAGAACCACAAACCGTCTTCTCGTTTCACTTTTCATGCGACAATTATATCACATCTTACTAACGGCGCTTATCAAGGTCTTAAACAGACAATAGGACAGATAAGAATTCAGTTCGGAATGTTCTCATCCAAATATAAGATTATGGTGCGGACGAAATCTTATGGTCGTATGATGACATGAGGTATTATTTATGTCGATACCGGGAACTCGGTATTGATATAAATATGGATCAAGGACTAAACATTGCCTAGAAATGGCGACTGCAGGGGTTTTGCAGGGCATCTAATCGCCAGCGCCAAGCATAAATCGCGTAAAAGGAAGTGTCACCATATGCGTCGGAGTTAATTCATTTTTGAACTTGAGCTTCTCATTGCCGAGGCTTCCCTCACGGTTTATCACATTTGGCCAGTGCGTTTGAAATTGAATTCCCTGCGACATTCAACCTTCACGTCCTGACCATGGTTTGGACGCCGCGCGAATCCATGCCACCCGTCATCAATTATACGATACGGCCACCCCATCTCTGCCGCAAGATCCACGAGACGGATCGTGGACTCCGTAAAAAGGGAATTGTTGGAATCACCCTGCCAATTCCAGATTGAAGCGGCAGGTTTCATCCAACTGAAATCTATATCATTCGCTTTGAGGAGGATTGAGATTCTGGATTATGTCATTGCATGAAAGAAGATCAAGCATGTCCCCGTTTATTTTATATCCGGCGCAAGCCTTGAAGCTTGCGCCTTGCAGATGGGCAATGAATAACCCTCAGGACTTTACCCTGCGCGGAGATTGCATCGAATTCGAATTTAACCACGGTGCTGGAGTATTAATCCGAACTGAATTCTCATGCGCACATCATTCGATTGGCAAGCACCGCATACGGCAACACAACACCAGAGGAAGTTAAACTTGTATCTTGCCGTAAACCGATGCAGATTTAGAACAGCTAAATGCCACGATGAGCCATAACGCCCTCGTTTTAGTCGCGTTTACTTCGACAAGCGACCCGTCATTGACTGCATCCGCCCTGACCGATGTCCATCATCTCAAAAACAAGTTCGCCGCCGCGTACAATGTCGGAATGGTGGATTCTCCAATCTCGCACCGGCCGCTTTCACCACCTCCGTCAATCATCCAGTGCGTCTCGTATCGGCTACTTCCATCAACCGCTGTTTCCATATTGATTTCGTCCACACTGTAATCTTATGTTTGTACTTCGCCTTCCAAGATTCGAGCATGTTGCACTCTTCGACCATATCGGGATTCGTAAGCGACTTCAGGCGCGCCACAAGCACGGCTTGCCGCCTCACTCCGTCCCCAACCGACTTAACCACCTCCAGATACACCGCCCTCGCCCTCAGCAGATCCAGCTCATCCGCCTCGCACAGCCCTCTTCTGACGTCACACCCGCTATTACCGCAGATTTCATCCGCACCATAATCTTGAATATCGCAATTCACACACTTCGACTTTCCCTTGCCGTCTGCAGGAACGCGGCGTTTCGCACCGTCCGTGGCAGGTGCATTCCCTGATCGCCGAATAGAATCTCCCAGCACCGCAGACAGCGGCATGGGATCGGAGATGTCAAGCACCTGGCGCATGCGCTTTGCCGCCGCCTTGTACGCCATCACAGTGGTGTATTTGAGGTAGAGGGCGGGAATCTCCATCTGAAGCCAGCCCTTGATGCCGGATCTGCGCCCTACGATGACGCCATCCTCCGTGCGGCGCAGGGAATTGTCCACATAGCACTCCAGATCCTCCATCAGGCTCCCGAAGCGCAACAAGGCTTCATTTGATTCCTTCACCTTCACCCATGCGTCAAGTATCTCCTCTCTCGTGGGACAGCGGTTGAGCGTCATGCGCATGCGGATGCGGCGGCGTTCCTGCGCAAGCGCCTGCCGCCGGGCCTTCTCCTTAACGTAATAGTGCGGGCGGACAATCTCATGCTTCGCACGGTCTATGCGCCTCGTAAGCTCCTTTCGCAGGAACGAGGCGCCCAGCCACACGGTCTGGAACACCGCAACGAAGGCGGCAGCCTGCAAGGATGGGCGGAAGGCATTCATTATCCTCTCGCCCTCCTCAAGGGTTATGCCTCTGTCACGGCAGAACTTCGCAAGGCCTTCGGTCATTTCGCAAAGGTCGCCGAAGGCCTTGCGCCTTGCGGCCGCACGGCGGCGCTTAGACTCGGCACGTCTTGCACGTTCAGCAAGAATCGCCCGCTCTACGGGCTCATATCTCGCCAACAAAGCCTTGAAACGTCGCATTTCGGCATCACCTGCGCTTTCGGCTCCGGAGCCGCGCATACCTCTGGCAATAGGATCTTCCGCGCACCTGGACGCGGCATCGCCTGCGCTTGCATCCACCGCATCGCCCACTCTTGCATTCACGGCATCGACAGAATTCGCTGCAATGCGAACGTCGGCAGCATAGACACTGCCTTTGCACCGCCTCACAGGCGATACTGCCACTGGCGCTGAAAATTGCGTATTGCTACGCTTTGCGCAATCTTTTTCTCTCTTAGCCATTCTCCACCTCCCGCCAAGGGATTGCAGAGGCATGGTCGCGGCCTGTTGCCGCACCCCAGCATCCCCAAACAGTCGGCAAGGATAGCACACCCCCGGCCTGAAGTCAAGATTTAGGTGCGGACGAAATCTTGAAAGTTGAGATCGGAGATTTGTTGCAGCAGGCTTTTGGTTGCGTGATACGCAACGCCTGTTATTCCAAAATTCTGCAGTTGGATGCTGAATCTAGGTTCTGCATATTCATTACCGCATAGGGGCTGGTGTGGAGAAGGAATCTATGCTTTTGACGACCTGTCCCGCAAGTATGCGATAGCCTTCATCATGGAAATGGACAATATCCTTGTAATGACGGTCCACCTTGTTTTCACGAACAAATGCATACAAATCGTTTATTGCATCAACGCTGCCCGACAGAATCTTCCTTGCGGCAGCATTATACCGCTCCACCTCCGCATTCCCCTTCGTGTGCTGTTCGCAGAACGTTTTTTCGTTTATCGGGGTGGTAGTCGCAAAAATGATGCGGGCATTCGGGAAGAAATGGCGCAGTTCATCAACTATACGCCTCAAAGTAGATGCATAAACATCAACCGGCGTCAGGCAATCCCGCCCATCACGTTGCCCAAGATCCCAAAGACCATTGTTGAAATGCACAACATCAACAGATTTCGGATCATCCACCAACCTGCTCCATTCCCATATCATCCGTAGGGTATAACAGGCAAACATGCAGTTCCGCTTTGGATACACAACGTCTGCACGGTCTTTCATCAACTCCCGAACATATGGAGCATAACCCATGCAGATGGAGTCGCCAAGCAACAGCACAGTCTTACGCCGCGTTCCTGACTCCCGCGGACACGAAAGACGATGGCTACCGGACATAAACTGCCGCCGCTCGCCAGACGGCATAATTACATCCGCCGTGGTTCCTTCCGGCACAACTACACTCAAATTAAACTTTCCATCCTTTTTAGTCCACTCCACGGAAATAATCCCGTTCGGAGTAGGGATATCCGCCTTGACGTGATTCAGTGCCGATGGCGGTCGCGGCTGCACTCTCTCCCAGTGGTGCTGGTTTTACAAGTGCCTCTAGAATCTGCGAGATAGATGTGTCAATGAAATGTTGTGACACATCTATAATAGCCACGGAGTTCACAGAGGCTCGCGTTTGCGGGTACTGAAAACAGCACAAAACAGGCCTTGGGACATCGCGCTAGCTTGAGTCCATCTTTGCCATGTCGCTATTCTGAAATTTATTCTCGACAGGTAATGATTTGCTGTTGAATGTTGTCTTTGCCGCAATGCAATTTCAACGGAATTTAATGACAAATCCCGGGCTCTCAATAATCACACATGACATTTTTATCGTCCCATCTGCAAGTTCCAACTTTACGCTCCAGACGCCGACTACAGGGAACGCAAACGATTGCGCCCCTTGCCCCTCAAGATCAATGATCGTTTCCGGCAAAAGTGAACCCTCTGGCGGTGTAAAAGTTAATCGCACCGCTTGAGAACTATTGCCCTTCCACAAATCACTGGAATAAGCGACCGGAGGTACTTCGCGCTTTTTGATTTTACGGTCTGGGCCGACACCCTCCGTGTGTAGGCAATACGCGCCTGACGATTCTGATGAACAGACCCGCTTCTCACCGAATACATCCCACTTAACACCAAGGAGTACCAACTCATCTTCAGATGTACTGAATTTCCACAGCCCTCCGGAAGTGGGCTTGAATGCATACGCTCCCGATGATGTCGGCGAATCCACCAGCACCGTAACCTCTCCATCAGGTGCGGTCACAGTAACCGTCTCACCCTTTTGATATGTTATCGGATTGTTATGCAAAAGCGCCATATCTTCCTCCGAAGATATGATCAACGCCTTATGGCTAGTCTCAAGTCGGAATCCAGACAATGTGTCCTTTGCGACCAATTCACTCTCGGCCGCGTAAAGCTCCGCAGCACTAGCGACAATACTGGCAAAAATCAATGTGGTGTAACATTTCATCGCTCACCCCATTTCGCCACATACGCCACTCTGAAACCTTGACAGTTCTCAACAACCCCTCTCGCGCTGGTACGATATGAGGCAAAGAATTTTTTTACGATCCACTCTCTTGGCGTTTTATCAGACTTTAATATTCCATCGTCATACGAGCCGCCTCCACGCCTAACGCGATAAGCTTCAACATCACCAAATTCGGCACCGTATGGCGTAAATAAACTGCCATACAAACTTGAAAGGTCACTTTTACCATCAAAAGTATCCCGACACCACTGCCAGACACTCCCGCCACTCATGCCATAAAGTCCCCACTTATTAGGATTACGCTCACCAGGATCAGTATTCCCTGTACAATTGTCTTTGCTTATGACATATTCAAAATCCAATTCATCACCCCAAAAATAAGTGGTCTCCGAACCCGAACGACAGGCAATCTCGAACATAGGCTCCGTTGGCAGATCAAATCCAGCAACACCACACTTAGACTTGGTGAGAGTGTTAAGCTTCGCCATAAAGCCATTTCCGCTACCATCTGATGGTATTGTAGCCATCGGCGCAAGAGAATCACGAACGTCATTCCACGATGCTGTTTTGGGGAGTTTCCCATCATCGCCAACACCAGTAATTCTCGCATACTGACAGCATGTAACAGGGAACACTCCCATGTAGTAATCCTGTTCGGGAGTCCAATGGGCAACAGAATTTACTCCATCGTTCTTCAAATCACCCGAATCCGCAAACGACCTGTCATCCCCGGTCGGATATCCTGACCCTGTAAGTTCCGAAGCATTCGGCAACGACGCCCTATCGGACCATCTCGGAATTCTGCGTAGCACCATCAATCCACCGTTCTTATACGCATCCTTATTGTATCGTTCATTAGATCTAACCTGAGTCTCCATCAACCCCTCATAGTAAACATCACCGCTATCAAGATCGACAATCATATAATCTCTGCCGCTCGGAACGTTTGTAGCAAAAAGCGTTGCCGTAATGGAACAATCACTGCATGAAATTCCCGCAGGTGCAGTCCAGGTTGCAACATGCTGTTTAGAACCCGCTCCACTCTCTGCACTCGCTCCGATTGAACTGCCACTGAATTCATATTTTTCACCATTTGCAACAACTTCAAAGCGAAGTCCATAAAAGACACCATTTGCAGAAACCTGCGCATCTGTGACTGTATAGGTAATGTCAACCTTGTTGTTCCACGGCCAACGCTGAATCACGTTATCTATCGAAATACCTGCCGCGTATGCGCCGCCATTGAAAAATGCCGCCGCTACAATACCTGATATAACCTTTGACTTCATTGAGTTCTTCCTTTCCTTGAAATTGATAAACCTGCCGTCATTAGCGAATAAGCTCGCCACCTTCGAAATAAACTGGATCACCAGAAATCATCACACTATATTCGCCATCGCCAAGCTTTACCGGTTTCAGCTCAAGCCCGGTACATGAACGGAATCGAATATTGCCGCCACCGAAGCGAAGTGCACGCTTTCGAGGAGAACCGCAAGACC
>JAFXEA010000032.1 GCA_017521065.1 Kiritimatiellia bacterium
AGTACGCAAGACCGAACGTCTCGGCAAGACCGAGGACTTCGCCCGTGGAGCGCATTTCAGGTCCGAGAACAGGGTCAACCTCCGGGAACTTGTCGAACGGCAGGACAGCCTCCTTAACGCCGTAGTACGGAATCACGTGCCTGCGATCAAGACCCAGGGACTTGACCGTTTCGCCGAGCATGAGGCGCGTCGCAATGCGGGCCATCTGGGTTCCAGCAACCTTCGACACGAGCGGAACCGTGCGCGATGCACGCGGGTTAGCCTCGATGACATAGACCTTCTCGTTCTCGACGGCGAACTGCATGTTCATGAGACCGACCACCTTGAGTTCACTCGCGATGCGGCGCGTATAGTCAAGGATCGTGGCCTTCACTGTTTCGCTGATTCCTTCAGGCGGCAGCACACAAGCGGAGTCACCGGAATGGATGCCGGCAAGCTCGATATGCTGCATGATGGCTGGAATGAACACGTCTGTACCGTCGGAGAGCGCGTCAGCCTCGCATTCAAGCGCACGGCAGAGGAAGCGGTCGAGATAGAGCGGACGGTCAGGCGTCACGCCAACGGCCTTCGCCACATACTCCTTGAGCATGATCTCGTCGTAGATCACCTCCATGCCGCGTCCGCCAAGGACGAACGAAGGACGGATTATGAGCGGATAGCCGAGCTTGTCGGCGCAAGCGATCGCGCCTTCGAGATCGCTAGCCATCATGGATTCCGGCATGGGGATGCCGAGCTTGTCCATGATGGAGTGGAAAAGATCGCGATCCTCTGCGTCGTCAATCGAATCGACGGACGTTCCAAGAATCTTGCAACCTGCCTCCTGGAGACCACGCGCGATGTTGAGCGGAGTCTGTCCGCCGAACTGGACGATGATGCCGGCGGGCTTCTCGTTCTCGTAGATCTGAAGGACGTCTTCAACCGTAACCGGCTCGAAGTAGAGCTTGTCGGAGGTATCGTAGTCGGTGGACACGGTCTCCGGGTTGCAGTTGATCATGATCGTCTCATACCCGGCCTCGCGCATCGCCATGGCGGCGTGCGTGCAGCAGTAGTCGAACTCAATACCCTGACCGATGCGGTTCGGGCCGCCGCCGAGGATGAGCACCTTCTTCTTGTTGGCGCTGACGGGCACTTCGCCTGGCTTGCCGTTGTACGAAGAATAGTAATACGCCTGGTTCTCGACGCCGGACACAGGCACCGCGTGCCACGTCTCGACGCATCCGAGAGACTTGCGCTTCTCGCGGATATCCTTTTCGGGAACACCAAGAAGCTGCGCAAGATACTTATCGCTAAAACCATCCTTCTTCGCCTGAACGAGAAGCGCGTCCGGAGGAAGCGAACCCTTGTACTTGAGAATCTCCTCTTCCTCCTGCACAAGTTCGCGCATCTGCTGGACGAAATACGCCTTCACACCCGTGATGGCGAAGAGCTGCTCATCCGTCGCACCCTTCCTGAGAGCCTCGTACATCTGGAAGTGGCGTTCGCTGTTCGGAACGGAAAGCATCTTGAGAAGCTCTTCAAGCGTGCGCTCGTTGAAATCCTTGGCGAAGCCGAGACCGGCGCGTCCACGCTCAAGCGCACGGATGGCCTTCTGGAAGGTCTCCTTGTACGTCTTGCCGATGGACATCACCTCGCCCACGGCCTTCATCTGCGTACCGAGACGGTCCTCCACCGCACGGAACTTCTCGAACGCCCAGCGCGCGAACTTGAGAACAATGTAGTCGCCCGACGGGATGTACCTATCGAGTGAACCATCGCGCCAATAGGGAATCTCGTCGAGGGTCATGCCTGCGGCGAGCTTGGCGGAGATGAGTGCAATCGGGAAACCCGTCGCCTTGGAGGCGAGAGCGGAAGAGCGCGAAGTGCGCGGGTTAATCTCGATGATCACCACGCGCCCCGTCTTGGGATCGTGTGCCCACTGGACGTTGCAGCCGCCGATGACGCCGATCGATTCGACGATCTTGAACGCATCGCGTTTCAGACGCTCCTCGAGTTCCTTGGAGATCGTGAGGAACGGAGCCGCGCAGAAGCTGTCGCCCGTATGGACACCAACCGCATCGATGTTCTCGATGAAGCACACGGAGATCATCTGGTTCTTCGCATCGCGGACGACCTCAACCTCTAGCTCTTCCCAGTTGAGAATCGACTCCTCAATAAGGCACTGGCGGGTGAGGGACGCATCAAGACCACGCATGCATATCGTACGGAGCTCTTCGATGTTGTAGCAGAAACCGCCGCCGCTGCCGCCCATCGTATAGGCGGGACGCACCACGACAGGATATCCAATCTTATTCTCAACGAGATCCACGGCCTCTTCTACGGTGTGAACGATGCCAGAGCGAGGGGTTTCGATGCCGAGCTTCTCCATCGTGGCCTTGAACACCTCGCGATCCTCACCGCGCTCGATCGCATCGAGATTAACGCCGATGACCTTCACGCCATACTTATCAAGGATACCCTTCTTGGCGAGCTCCATGGAGAGGTTAAGCCCCGTCTGGCCTCCAAGGTTCGGAAGAATCGCGTCCGGGCGCTCCTTTTCGATGATCTGCTCAAGACGTGCTTCGTTGAGCGGCTCAATATAGGTAGCATCCGCCATCACAGGATCGGTCATGATCGTAGCGGGGTTGGAGTTGACCAGAACCACCTTGTAACCACAAGCCCTAAGCGCCTTGCACGCCTGAGTGCCGGAATAGTCGAATTCGCAAGCCTGACCAATGACAATGGGACCTGATCCTATGATCAGCACCTTATCCACATCCGAGCGCTTCATATTTGTAAAAAACTCCTTGCTTTCGGCGATACCTTGAGCCACTTTAGCCCAAATCACAATACCCAACCGAAATCGGGCGGCAATTATACCAAAAGCCAATCCAAACAGCAAGCAGGATCCCGGAAAGGAAAATCCCATTCCCGTTCCGTGCCATTCATCATTCAATATCTACTTATGGCTATCAACTAATCTCTAACGCCGCACATGCGCAGATGTAGATTCCGGCAAGGATGAGTACGACCAGAAGTATTGCCGGCATGACGACGAGGCGTTTTGGCAACGGTTCATGAGAAGCGATGGGGCGGCCCATCGTCATGGAAAGCCCTACCTTCATCATTGCCGCAAATACGACGAACAGCAAAGCGAGAATGGTTGCCGACCCCCATACCGACGCCGAAAACACAAGCGCGAGTTCAGATAGGAACAGAACCGACGGCGGCATTCCGCAGATGAGGATGAGTCCCGCCATCCAAAGCATGGCATGACCCTTCATCGAAACGCCAAGCCCCTGCACAACGGAAACGGCGCGCGTACGAAACGCCAAAAGGAGATTTCCCGCCGTCTGGAAGAGGAGCGTTTTTGTAAGTGAATGGGCAACGATATGGGCGAGAAGCGCAAGCCCCGCCAACCTTCCTGACGGGCAAAGCGAAAAGAGCACAATGATAAGCCCCATATGTTCAACAGAAGAATATGCGAGAAGGCGCTTGAAATCAGTCTGACGCACCATGAAAACCGAGCCGACTGCAACCGAGAGGATTCCGAGCGCCAACATTGCGTTATCACAGAACGGCGCGGCGGCATCCGGCATCATTTCGCGGAAGCGGACGATCGCGAAGAACGAGCAGTTGAGAAGCGCGCCGGAAAGGAGCGCGGAAACCGGCGCTGGCGCTTCGGAATGGGCGTCGGGAAGCCACGTGTGAAACGGCGCGAGGCCCATCTTCGTCCCGTATCCGGCAAGCACGAACGCGAAGCCCGCCATGTACCACCGGGCACTTCCGGTCGATTGGGCGTGCAGAACGAGCATCGTTCCGAAAAGCGCAAGCGCAATGCCGATGGAGCAGATCAAGAGGTATTTCCACATCGCCTCCAGGCTTCCCTTGTCGCGATGGTAGGCGATGAGCGGAGCGGAAACGAGCGTCGTAAGTTCCACCGCGACCCACATAAACGGCAGGGACGAAGCAAGAAGCGCAAACATCATCGCTCCGAAGAAGAGGAAGAGAAGCGTGTAATAGAACCAATGCGGCATATGACCGCCGCCTTCGCGCCGGTCTGCCTCAGGAAGATAGAAGAAACTCTGCACCAGATTCGCCACGAAGAGCAGCGGGGTGAGGATAACGAGAAGCTGTTTGATTGCAGATTCCATGTCAGTCGTGTACGTGATCGTGTTTATGGTGCGGATGCATCAGATGCGTGTCGCCAAGATGGTTGAGCTGATCCGTATCTGTAGATGCAAACGTGCGGTTGATCTGAAAGATGGCGATACCGAGAATGAAAACGAGCGCAAACACGTCGAGAAGGATCCCCAGTTCGACAACGATTCCGTATTCAAGGAGAATCCCCGCGCCGAACAGGGATATGCCGTTCTCCAGCACAAGGAACCCCAGCACCTGAGTGATTGCCTTCTTTCGTGCGCAAATGAGAAGAAGCCCCGTCCCCATCGTGGTGAAGGCAACAGGAATCGCCAACTCTGAAGCGACCGTCTCGTGCACATGGAGGAGGCGTCCGATGGCAAAGCCGCCGATGGCCATCAGAAAGACAATGAAACGCGACAGCTGGAAGGACACCATCGGTTCAAGTTCCCGTCTGGTACGCGCCTTGCGTACTGCATATTCAAGGAGCATCGGCAGTGCGACACCCTTCACGAGCGAGTTCACGACGGCAATTATCCATATTCGAGCCCCGGGACAACCGTTCTCCTGCCAGTTCCACAGGAGTATGGGCAGAACACCTACCATCCAACCCTGAATGGCGACAAAGCGTATCGCATATTTAAGACGGCTCGCGCCTGCAAGCGCCAAATCGGCGATCAGGAACAGAGCCAGGACTATTTCAGAAAGCGTAAGCATGGTTTTAGGATATGGTTCAGAAACAGACGAATACAAGAACGGCAAGCGCGGCGACAAGCGCGGCGCCCATGATGGTCTGCGGAGACTTCAGGAAACGCATACGCGCAATGACGGACTCTATAACGCCCGTCACAACAGATAAAAGCGCGATCCCAGAAAACAGCGCAAGGACATGCAACCATCCGTTGCCAAAGCACGGCATGAACATCATGACAAGAAACGCCGCCATGAGCTCAAACTTGAGTGCCGCGCCGTAAAGGGCGAACGCGAGATCGGGTCCGCCTACATCAAGCAGCATCGCCTCGTGGATCATTGTCAGTTCAAGATGCGTTTCAGGATCATCGAACGGCACACGGCAGTTCTCCAAAAGGAACACGGCAAGGAACGCAAGAAACACAAGTACAAGCGGAATCACGTTCGCCTTCCACTCGCCCGGAGAGATGCCGGACAGGACACCGGAAAGCGAAATGTCTTCGGCAAGGAACACGAGAAAGCAGAGAACGATGAACACGACCAATTCCGCGAGAGCGGAGAACTGCACTTCACGCGAAGCGCCCATGCCTTCAAAGGCGTTGCCCGCGTCAAGTGAACCGATGACCGTGAAGAAACGTCCGGCGGCAAGCATGTAGAAGAAAAGCGCGGCGGGAACGAACGCGGCAAGACCGCCGCCGCCCGTCCATGGGAACACGATTACCGCAACGGCGACTGCGGCAAGAGACGCACTCTGGGCGACGTCGAAAATCCACGTGGAATGTTCAGGACGCGGACAAGACTTGCCGAGAAGCTTGCGGATGTCGGCATACAGCCGGAAAAGACCGGGTCCGCGGCGGCCTCCGAAAAAGGCCTTCGTCTGGTTGACGATGCCGATGAAAAATGGCGCCAGTATGGCGGCGAGTATTATGCAAAGGGTATTCATGACACGAGAGCGAACACTAGCAGTGCAAGCACCGCCATGAGGATTATGAGAATGTAGAGATGCAGCGAACCGTTCTGCAGAAGATGCACTCGCTGGAAAAGGCGCGCACTCTTGGTGAACACGGGACGCCAAAGACCGCCAAGCGCAAGATCGTCGGTCTCCGTCGCAATCGCTGCATCGGACGGCGACGCGGGATCGCCCTTGAACGGAAGCACATGGCGCCGTGTGCGGAGCATCGGACGGAAGAGATCGACAAGCGGCTGGGTGAACGCCGTTGCGGTGTAGGCCATCCGAGCAGTCGGCCGGTCATAACCGCAGTCCCACACCGGCAACCGAGGCTTCTTAGCCCCGCGCGGACACACAAAACGGCGGATAAGCAGAAGCGAAACGGTAATTGCGGCGAATGACATTCCAAGAACCGCCGCCACAACCAGTATGCCAGTGGCAAAACCGCCAGTCATGCCGTGCACGAAAAGAAGCGTTCCCGGGATCATCGCCAGTGAAAGACTTGTCAGGAAGAGTTGCGCCATCCACATTCTGCGCGGAGTCTCCACGGCATCTTCCGCCGCCTTCGAGCGCGGCTCACCCAAAAACGTGCAGCCGATTGCCTTTGCATATGCAGCTATTGCAAGTCCGCCCGTTACAGAGAGCGATACAGCTACAAGGAAACCTGCCGCAACAAGAATGGGATTGCCGGTCTTTATCGCAGAAAACGCCCCGATGTAGATTGCAAGTTCACCAAGAAAACCGTTCAGCGGCGGCAATCCGGCGAGACCGAATGCGTTGACGGCAAAAAGCGTACCGGTAAACGGCATGCGACGCATAAGTCCACCGAGGCGGTCCTGGTCAAGCGTACCGGTTTGACGCAAGACGGAACCGGCGGCAAGGAAGAGTGAACCTTTGAGAAACGCATGGTTCAGGATGTGGACAAGCGTACCGGCAAGACAAAGTGCCGCCAGCGGCTCATTTTTGCCACAACTCGAGAACATCGCAGAAAGGCCGAGACCCATCGCCACGACACCCATGTTCTCAACAGACGAAAATGCCAAAAGACGTTTAAGGTTCGCCTGCGGCAAGGCGAAGAGAATTCCGCCCACCGAACCGATTGCTCCAAATGCAAGGAATGTCCATCCATAAATCGCGGCATTTGAGGGCTCCATGCCGACGACAGGAAAGAACTTGAGAAATCCGAAGAACCCAAGCGGGATCATCGCGCCAGACATGATGGCGGACGCAGGTGCGGGCGCAGCCGGGTGCGCTTCAGGAAGCCACGCATGGAACGGCGGAAAGCCGATCTTTAGCCCAAATCCGACCACCGCGCACGCAAACGCGGCAATCGCCGCATCAGGACGGTTCATCAGCACACCGGCAAGCATCAACGCGCAAGCGCCAGCATGACAGGCTAGGAGATATATCCAGGTCGCCTTGCGGACGCTCTTTTCCTTCGACTCGAACGCCACAAGTCCTGTGGACGCAAGACCCATAGCCTCCCACGCCAAAAGGAACGGCAGTTTGCCGTCCGCAAAGACGACCGCTGCCATGGACGCAAGGGTAAAAGCGAAAAAGCACCAGAAACGCGGCAGATGACGCCGCGCTTCGCCATGAATATAGGCCGTCGCATGCACTGCGGCGGCCCCTCCAACTGCAAGGATAGGTATTGAAAATATGGTTTCTGCTGATAGCATGGAGCATTACCTCCAATAAAAACTATGCCTACATATTTTACTCTTTTCCCCCTCAGATTACAATCAGGAGTTTTTCCTGGAGGTTCCCCAATTTTTTTGGGGCTGGCGGGGCACCCCCGAGCCGAGCACAGTTCACGCACTGGCGGCACGAAAAAAAAA
>JAFXEA010000352.1 GCA_017521065.1 Kiritimatiellia bacterium
GGCCACATGAATAACTTCGCCGGGCTGAGCCTTTTCCACAGCCTTCCATATATTCTTGAACGGGGCTTCCTTGCTGCCTGCGTTTTTATTTTTTCCCGACGAAAGCGATACATAAACATCTTTCGCCGATGCACAAAATGCCGTGGTTGCCACAGCAAAAATAACGAGTGATCTTTTCATAGGTGTATCTCCTTTTTTGTTTTAAAACAACGCAGTTCCGCAGATGAGGAATAATATCCCCTCACTTACTGCTTAATATGGTATCATAGTCAAACGCTTTGAGTCAATCCCAAAGTGGTACAAAATTCCCGAACATGTGAAGAATGAGAAAATCAAAGCGCGAAGGTTCTCGTATGATTCACAGATGCACCTTCTGATGCTCGGACAGTTCCTTCATGTCTTCAGCCTCAACGAGCTTGCCGACATTTCCAACATCTATGCAAAGGAGCTTTCCCACATACGCGGAATTGATCCTGCAAACCACGGGCAAAAGGGTCAGAGCTTATTGATACAGTAACTTATGCTAGCTTGGAACACCTGGGAACACCTGGGGTCAGACCCTGAAAAGAGTTTGATTATTGCCTTTTCTTTGCCGATTTTGAGAGTTTTCCTGTTTTCAGCAGAATCAATCTCAGCGACAATGGTACCATGCATCTGCACCGTTGTGACAGCAAAGGCTCTCAGCGGCTCAGTTCTGAAAGAATGTCATGAGCCCAGCGGCGGCCAAGCGCAAACTGCCGCCACGAGAACGATTCGTTCGGCGAATGGATGCGATCCTCACCCTGTCCGAAACCGACAAGAAGCGGAGCTGCGCCTGAAATGCGCGCTAGCGTGGAGACGATCGGAATTGAGGCACCATCCCATTGGAATACAGCCCCTCTCGGATCGACATCTTCTAAAACCGCCGCCGCAAGACGGAACACAGGACTCTTCAGAGGAAGACGCATCGCAGGTGCGTCACCCGTGACGTCCTCCACGGAAAGCGTCATTCCTTTAGGCGTGTTGATGCGCAAATGACGCTCGACAAGTTCAATGGAACAATTGGGGATAGACCTCGAAAAGAATTGTAATTTCGCGCATTAACCGACAGTTTTATCAAATAGCACAATTCAGGCAGTATATAAGATTTCGTCCGCACCATAATCTTGAGAATCAGTCCAAACCGTGTTCTCATTAATCCGCCGTCTCATCAGAACCAAGAGAACTATTCCGAACTGAATTCTCGTTTCACGAATAGCACAATGAAATAAAAGATCTCACGGAATAAAAAAAAAGACCCACGGGTAGTCCGCAGGTCCTTCTGTACCAAATAACGTAAAGGTTACTTGATTTCGACTTCGGCGCCAGCCTTGGTGAGCTGCTCCTTGATCTTCTCGGCGTCTTCCTTGGCAACGCCTTCCTTGACCGTCTTGGGAGCGCCGTCGACCATGTCCTTGGCGTCCTTGAGGCCGAGACCCGTGATGGCGCGGATTTCCTTGATGACCGCGATCTTGTTGGCACCGGCGGACTTGAGGACCACGTCAAACTCGGTCTTCTCCTCTGCAGCGGCGGCACCAGCGGCAGGACCGGCGGCAACTGCAACAGCAGCAGCGGCGGAAACGCCCCATGCCTCTTCGAGAGCCTTAACGAGCTCGTTGATTTCGAGAACGGTCTTACCGGACAGTTCCTGGATGATTTCTTCGTTCGTCATTGTCTTTCTTCTTTCTTTTCAACCGACGGCGTGTTTCATCCGCCGGCATTTGTTTTTACGAAAAGGGCGTACACGCCACCTGGCGCAACCACCCAAATCCCTTACTCGGCAGCAGGCGCCTCCGAAGCGCCGCATTCCTTCTTGGCCTTCTCGGAGAGGACGCGGGCGATACGCGTTGCAGGCTCCTTGAGGAGCATGAGGAGCGTAGCGCGGAGCTCGTTCTTTCCGGGAACCTTGGAGAGAGCCTCCACCATCGCAGCATCGACAATCTTGTTGTCGTAGTCGGCGCCCTTGACGGAAGCCTTACCCGCGGACGCGGTGACGAACTCCATGATGGCCTTGGCGACAGCCGTGGGCTCACCCTTGCCCGTCACGATGGCGGTCGGACCCGCAAACATCGCGTTGACCTCTTCGCTCCAGCCCTTCTCCTTCGCGACATGCGCGAGGAAGCTGTTCTTCACGACGAGAAGACGGGAGTCAAGCGTACGGAGAGCGTTGCGGAGCTTGCCGATCTGGACAACATCCACACCACCGTAGTTAACGATGAAGCAGTAATCGCTCGCGTTGACGCGCTCGAGGACTTCCTTCAAAATTGCGACTTTTTCGATTCTCATTTCGTCACACTCCTTTTACTCGGCATCCATGGAAAGGATGCAGGGCACTCCAGGGCCCATGGTTGAGCAAAGCGTGAGGGTCTTGATGAACTGCCCCTTCACGGTCGCAGGCTTGGCGGCGTTGACGGCAGAAACGACAGCCTTGACGTTCTGCGCGAGCTTGTCCGCGTCGAAAGAGAGCTTGCCGGCGATAACGCAGCAGTTGCCCGTCTTGTCCATGCGGAAGTCGACCTTACCAGCCTTCGCCTCCTTGACGGCGGTCGCGGGATCGTCCGTGACGGTGCCGGTCTTCGGGTTGGGCATAAGGCCGCGGGGACCAAGAACGCGAGCGCACTTGCGGACGTTCTTCATGGCTTCAATCGTCGCGATGGCGACGTCGAAATCGCACCAGCCGTCCTTGGTGATCTTCTCGATAAGGTCGTCCATACCGACGTAATCGGCACCGGCGGCCTTCGCCTGGTCGGCGTGCTCGCCGCCTGCGAAAACGAGAACCTTGACGTTCTTACCAGAACCTGCAGGAAGCTTCACCGTACCACGGACGGGGGAGTCGCTGCGGACGCAGTTCGTGCCGAGGCAGAACGCGACGTCGAGCGTCTCATCGAACTTGGCTGCGGGATGAGCCTTGATGAACTTAATGGCCTCCTCAATGGAAACGGGCTGCTTGGGCGCGTCCTTGAGAATGGCTCTGTACTTCTTACCAAACTTTGCCATGGGTCAAATCCTTTCAGTCAACAACTTCGATGCCCATGTTGCGTGCGGTGCCGGCGATCATGCGCATCGCGGCTTCAGGATCGGTGGTGTTGAGGTCCGCCTTCTTCATCTCGACGATCTTCGCGAGCTGTTCCTTGGTGACCTTGCCGACCTTGTTCTTGTTGGGAACTCCCGAACCCTTGGCGAGACCCGCTTCCTTCTTGAGGAGGACGGATGCCGGCGGCGACTTGAACTCGAGCGAGAAGCTGCGGTCCTGATACACCGTGATGATTACGGGAATGACGAGACCTGCCTGCTTGGCGGTCTTCGCATTGAACTCCTTGCAGAACTGCATGATGTTGACACCAGCAGAACCGAGTGCCGGGCCGACCGGCGGCGCAGGATTCGCGGCTCCTGCCGGAATCTGGAGCTTAACTACGCCCTTGACCTTCTTGGCCATGTATCTGTTCCTTTTTCTCGTGTCCTCCCGGCGATCCGGCCGGTGCAATCGGACCGATGATTGAAAGATGCGTTACACCGCGGGATTCGATGCGACGATATCCTCTTCGGACATCTTCTCGACCTGCCAGTATTCCACATCCACAGGGGTTTTGCGGCTGAAAATCTGAACTTCAACCGTGAGCTTGCCCTTGGGATCGACAATGGAGACCTGTCCCACCTGCCCTTGGAAGGGACCGTCTATAACCTTCACCGTGTCATCCACGTTGAAAAGCACTTTCGGACGCGGCGGCGGCTCCGCCTTTCCACCACCCTTTCCGGTGGAGAGAATCGCATCCATCTCCGACTGTTTAAGGGGCATCGGACGATCCCCGCCAATAAAGCCGATCACTCCGGGAGTCTCGCGGAGGAACTGCCATGTGCGCTCATAAATCGCTTTCTTACCCGAGGCATCTACACCTTTAGCCTCGTCGTACAATGCAAGTTCGCAAAGCACGTAGCCTGGGAAGAACTTCTTGGTGATCGTACGGCTCTTGCCGTTCTTCTTCTCCGTCACCTTTTCTGTAGGAATGATGCACTCGCCAATGTAATCACCCATCGCCTCAAGCTTAGTGCGGGCGATAATTGACTTCTGGGCCTTATTCTCCTGCCCAACCAGCGTATGCAAAACAAACCATTCTTTTTTCATCGCGGGCCTCTTATGCTCCAGCGTGAACAAACTTGATGAAGAGCTCAATTACCTTGTCGCACGCAAGCGTCGTAACGGCAAGAATGAAGATGAACGCTATCACAACCAGCGTTGAATCGTAGAGCTCCTGCTTGCCAGGCCACGATACACGCTTGGCTTCACCCTTAACCTCGGCAAAATAGCTCTTTATACGATTTAAAAAATTCATCCTCAGCTCCTAAGTCCTTTTTGGCAGGGTAGGAGGGAATCGAACCCCCATAGGCGGTTTTGGAGACCGCTGCACTGCCATTGTGCTACTACCCTAAAAAGGAAATCGAATTACTTGACCTCTTTATGTCCCGTGCGCTTGCGGCAAGACGGGCAGAACTTCACCTTCTCGACGCGCTCCGTCATCGTCTTCTTGTTGCGCGTTGTCGTGTAGTTGCGGCGCTTGCACTCGTTGCACGCCAAAATGGCCAATTCTCTCGGCATTGTCTTTTCTTCCTTCCGTCTTCGGGGTTAGAGTCCGCTCCCTCCTCCGACCGACCACTTGTGGCCGGAATCCAGGAGCGGACATCCCACAGAAGACGATCTAATTACTTGATCACCTTCGAAACCGTGCCGGCGCCGACCGTGCGGCCGCCTTCGCGGATGGCGAAGCGCATCTTCTCTTCGAGAGCGACGGGAGCGATGAGCTTGACCTTGAGCGAAACGTTGTCGCCAGGCATGACCATCTCAACACCCTCGGGGAGCTCGATGTCGCCCGTGACGTCCGTCGTACGGATGTAGAACTGCGGACGATAGCCCTTCATGAACGCCGTGTGACGGCCGCCCTCGTCCTTCGTGAGAACGTAGACCTGACCGGCGAACTCGGTGTGCGGGGTGATGGAACCCGGCTTGGCGAGAACCTGACCGCGCTGGACATCTTCCTTCTTGGTGCCGCGGAGAAGGCGGCCAACGTTGTCACCAGCCTGACCCTGATCGAGAAGCTTGCGGAACATTTCAAC
>JAFXEA010000353.1 GCA_017521065.1 Kiritimatiellia bacterium
AAGCGAAGTAAGTCTGAAGGAAGTTGGGTTTAAGACTTCAGATTTTCGGATTGATGCGGAGTATTTCACGGGCAAGTTTGCCCGGTATTGCCTTTTGATGGAAAAGTGCGGATGCACATATTTCGCGAAAGAGGCTGGAAGAGCTGTTAAAGGTGCGTTCGATATTACCGCCGATAAGTTTAGAAAGTCAGGTGTTCCTTTCGTGCGGATATCGAACATTCGTGGCATGGACATTGACAGTTCTTCCATAGTTTATATTGACCATGATGTTCATGCAGAATATTTGGCTTCTGAATTACGGTATGGGGATATTGTTCTTTCCAAGACAGCATATGCTGCTGCTTCGATTGTAACGCTCCAAGTGTGCAATACTTCTCAGGATACAATTGCAATATCCCTCAAGCCAGATTCTTGCATTGATCCATATTTCACGGTTACTTACCTAAATACGAAGTATGGACTGTTTTTGATGGAGTATCTGTTTACAGGAAACATCCAAAAGCACTTCAATCTGACAGAATGTAAAACAAAATTACCAATCCCAATCTTCAAGAAGGCGTTTCAGGAAAGTGTTAGGGGCCTGTTCGAGCGAGCGCTGACTTTGCGGTGCGATGCAAACAATGGTTATCACGAAGCTGAACAGATGTTGCTTGCTGAACTCGGCTTTGCAGAATGGTCGCCGACTGATGAAGCAGTGAGCGTCAAGAGCTATTCTGATTTTGTATCGGCAGGCCGTTTCGATGCCGAATATTTCCAGCCGAAGTATGACGAACTATTTGCCTTGCTTGACAAGTGCAAAACGCGTCCACTTGGCGGTAAAAATGGGTTGGTGGATATTCAGCGGTCGATAGAACCTGGTAGCGACGCCTATTCCGATAAGGGAGTTCCGTTTGTGCGAATCGCCGATTTCACGGAGATGGGCATCACGCCTCCAGAGATCCATATCTCGCAGGATATTTGTGTTGATAGTCCGCGCCCCAAAAAGAACACGATTCTTCTTTCCAAGGACGGTAGTGTGGGAATCGCCTACAAGGTAGAGGAGGATTTGGACGTTGTCACTTCAAGTGGTATTCTCCATCTGAGAGTGAAAGACGCTGCCGTATTGCCCGACTATCTTACGCTCGTTCTTAATTCAAAGATTGTGCGCCTGCAAGCCGAACGCGATGCGGGTGGTTCTATCATTCAGCACTGGAAACAGTCTGAAATTGAGCGTGTCAGAATTCCGCTCTTGCCAATCCTCCGCCAACGCGCCATTGCCGACAAAGTCCAATCAAGCTTCGCCCTCCGCGCCGAATCCAAGCGCCTCCTCGACCTCGCCAAGCACACTGTTGAACTCGCCATTGAGCAAGGCGAAGAAAAGGCTCTTGATGTTATTGGTAGGAGATGAGACAATGAAACTCAAACTAGACGGAAGCATTCAATTTGAATCCTGTAAAGACATTGTTGAATACATCTGGCTTTGCTCGGACATAGAATGTGAGCGAGACATATCGACTTTGCGAGACGTTGTTGATAGTGGTGATTATATCACCGAGCCGAGTGTTGAAGTCGACGACGAGACCGGCGAGATTTCCGTAGAGCAAGGAAGCCTTGACGATTGGCTGCTTGAAGATGACATAGAGTCCATGCAACAGGGGATTCAAGGAATGATTGAAGAATTTGATGACGATGGCATTGTCCTTGAAGTCTCGATTGGCGGCTTGCGGTTCCAAAAAACGGGCAAGCGCGGCAAATGGGTTTGTTTGTCTGAAAAGATTTTGAAGGAGCTGCCGTTGGGTTATTCCGAGGAAGAGCTTAAAGATGAATTGGAATCGGTGGAAGGTGGTGCGGAAGATATCTATGATTTATTTTCTGACGCGCTTGATAAGTCTGTTGACATAGACGGGCAGTTCCGCCCCGATTATAGAATGTTCCGCTCAATCGAAGACGATGAGGCGACTGTTGCGGCGGAACTTACGGGCTTGGGATATGATGGCTTTTATCTGCCTGAAGGCGAAGGAAGGGGTGCGGTATATGGATGGCGGAAGGGAATGTGCAAGCCAGATGAAGCCTTCACTGAAGCCGCTCTCGTGGAAGCAGCTGTGGCCGCGAAAGTGCTTGTCTGTCAATAGTGAATGGTGTCTTTTATATGGGCAAGTTACAAACAGAGCCAAGGCATGAGCATGATCAGTTTTTGATAATGGAAAAGTCGTGCCATGAAATGAAGACGAGGCAGGTGTAAATATGGATGGCGAAGTGGCAGGTATGCCAAAGTTCCAGCTTATACGGGACTTCTTCTTGGGTCTGGAAGGCCCATACAAAGTACTTTCTCTGGATGACAAGGGCAAGGCGGAACGAGTGGGGCGGCTTAAGTCGCTGCACAGCGTCGCCATGTTTGAGGAATATAAATCCATAATCGCAGAGTTCATCAAAAGCGCGGAAATACGCGAGGTTCGCAGCTACCAATTAGGCGTTGAAGTTGTCAAGTACAACACATGGAATTATGTGCCAAGTTTGGAAAAGTGGGACGGCCCATACGTGATTGATGTAAAATACAGTCAAAACGGAGAGCTTATGTCATACACATTCGACCCTAATGAGAAAGTCCCAATTGAGGTAACGGCCACACTGTGCGCTAAGGACAACACAATTGAAACGAATCGTATTGAAGACATTTCTGATTTTTGTTGGAATATGGAATTCGATACTGGGATGTTTCTCGAAGAGGAAAATGGTCATGCCATGATACATGTGTGGAATATTGGTTCTGAAGAATCGCCATCTTTCGATCTAGAGTGGTCATGGGGCGGACATGAATATTTAAGAATGTCTGCTGTTGCTACGTCTTGGGAATCTATGGCTGATTATGTCAGAAGGTACATTAGAGGCGGCCTTAGCAATGCGCAAGCAGGGCTTGAATGGACGCCACTATATCTGATGCCGGTGAAACATTCGAATGGCGAAGGGTGATGGAGTCGAAGGAGCAGGCGGGACAGCCCCCGCGAAACAATTGTAAAACGAGCCTTTCCGCGCTTCGGCGCGGGATTGTATAGGGTCGATTATGGGCTGCGGGCGGTTAGGGTCGGCGCGTGAGATCAACATCGCGCGGTTCGCTCTTGCGTGGGTGGCGCTCACATGCGCGGCAGATGTGCCGCGCGAAATGGTATAATATGGGTGAAGCAGATGAAACAACTGATTACAGCTCTGTGTGTGGCATATGCAGCGGCGGCGTTTGCGTTGCCGCGCATCGAGGTGTCTGCGCTTCCGCAGAGTGAGTACGCCGACACGGAGGTGTCGACGAATGTCGCGCTGAACGTAAGTGCGGCGCGGTTGGAGCGACTGACGCTTTCCGTCGCATTTGAGACGAGCGAGACGAACGAGGTTCTTGTCGCGCTCGGTGCAGACACGGACGGCAACGGCGATTTGTCGATAGACGAGGCCGATGTCGTTTTTGGGAGCGACTGCGGCGCGTGGTACTGTGCTGATCTGCGCACTGGCGAGACAGCGCAACAGACGACGAACATTCTCGTGATAGGGAAGCGCGAGTTTGATCCTGCCTGGAATGTCTTCAAGGTCATCCGTCGCGGCTTAGGCGAAATCGGCGAATCTGTTACGCTGGATGAAGAGCGCGTCCGGTTCGACATCAGGGTAAGGTAGGTGTCGAAATGAGCTGGATATCATTTGGAAATGGTTTCGTCGCGGCGGGCGTTCTGTGCGCGCTTGCCGCGATTTGCGTCTTTGCGCTGCGTGCGCTTGGGCGGAAGTCCGTATTGTTCCTTGCTGTCTTCGCGGCTGTTTCCGTTGTCGCTACAATCAAGGCGCAGAAGACAAACGGCGTAAACAACATTCCTCCGCAGCAGATGATGATGCCGGGCGCAATTCAAGGAGGTGCGGCATCTTGCCGCGCCAATATGGCGGAGCTGGAAGATCCACCTCCTTGCGGGACGCCGTACCTCCTTGGGGCTATGTTGCAGGGCGAGGAATGTGCAACTGTTACGGCGGACGACATCGCTCGCGGATGGCGAGTCGAGAGCGTCACGACGAACGCGGCGGTTTCGTGTGCCATGCCGACGAACGCAACGCTTGTCGGGAACTGGCATGTCCACGGCGCGGCGTCGTCGTTCGGGAACAACCGCATCGACTTTGGCGACTGGTGCTTCCCACTTGGCACGAACGACGAGGCGTTTTCGTCGTTCTGGTATTTCATCGATGGTCGCATCCACCCGACGCCGAAGGACGCGGTGCGTGAAATCTGCGCCGTCGGCGTTCCAATGTCTGCCGTTCCAGGCCAAAGCCGATTGTGGCGGCTTGACGGCGACGATGGTAGCCGCATTCTCACATGGGAAAACTTCTTCATCGGCGGCGACACAAACTTCCCCATCAACGCGCAGATCACTCTCCGACCCAATGGCGATTTCATCACTCGTTCCAACGAGGTCGAAACAGTCTGCCGCCGCGTCAATCCCGACGATTGGGATGACGACGGAATCCACAACGAGCGAGACGCGAATCCGACAATCTACGACGGAGACTTCTATGGAGTTGCAAATGCCTTGCCGCCAAACGCGAATCCCGATGCCTACTACTGGCTTGATCTCTCGACGACTGGACTTCTCGGCGTTGCGACGATCCGCGTCGCTTGCGACGGGCCGAGCGACCTTGGCGATCATTTGATAATCGCTCGCACGAATGATGTTTGTCACATCCCGCTTCTCGCTGGTGCAACCTACGCCGTCGAAAGCGACTTGCCGATTGACTATTCAGCCGTGTCTACAGAATACGCTGAGATCGTGACGAACGCCGAGAACCATTTGACCGTTTCCTTGCCATTGGAGCTTACATTTGAGCGCGTTCAGATGCGTGGCGGTTCCGACAGCTACATTGCGCACTCTTCGCCAGTCGACGTTGACCCGCGACCCCTAAACATCACTGGTGGTTGCTGCTTGTGCGTGACGAACGAGAGCGGTTTCTCGTGGAACTGTGGGACAGGGTGTAACTGTGGTGGATTCTGGCATGACATTTCAACAGTAGTATCTTGGGAGGGCTATTCACATTCGTTTGTATGGCGTGGCTGGTGCCCATGTCATCAGAATACAGGATCGGACACTCCGGTGGCTATGCTTGCTTTTACTCCTCAGGTAGTCTTCTTTGAAGAGTCGTTTACCAACGCATATTGCCAGCCTGTGAATTCTCGTTCCACGTTGACCCGGTTGGTGGGGGCTGTATATGGCGGTGAGCATGGTGGAACCTATTCTATTGTTGTCAATGATGGGGGCAAACTGATAAGGGTGGGCGAATCGTCCTCTTGCACAGTTACAAATGTTGAGCCGTATGCATATCATGACTTCTGGATAGACTATCGTGCCACAAAAAAGAGCGACTCACCAGATGATATTGTGGCGACATTGACTTTTTCACCGGCAGCCGATGCAACTCAAGCTTCTGCATCTGCTCGCGCAACAGCCATCGAGGTTTCGACATATGCTGATTGTTATTGGATCCCACATTGCAAGCGTAAAGAGCTTGGTGTCGGAGAGCGAGTAACTATTGGCGTCTGGCCGACTGAAGAAGAGATGCCTATTGACATTTCTGGATGCTGCTATACAAATCTTCAGTGGAGGTACAATGCGCCAGCGTCTGCGGTGACGGACATGATAACTGTATCATGCAATGGAGCGGTTTTCCCGATATGTTTCACTATCGTTGAGCCTGAAAGTATTGTTGCGACAAGCGTGTGGTGCGAGACCAATGAATGGCCTGGCGTCGCGGGGAATTTTGTTGGGTACTTTGATGTTGCCGTCTTGCCGACAAATGTTAGTTTCCAGGCTATCGTAACAGCCGAGCTTGGATATTCGGCGACAAATGCCGTTGGCTTTTTTGCGTTGCCAGAGCATGTTGGTTTGCTCGACCACTCAGTTCATGGAGCGAATAATTGGCATGGAGTCGGCAGGGGCAATAGTTTTTCCGATACAGTAGCTTTCAAATATTTTCATCCACCGTGGGGGAATGGCGGATCGTTCACATGGCCGATAGAAAATGCATGGCGGTTGCGTTCGGATGACGCTGTCACCAACCGAATGCCTTGGATGTCTTCGTACGACCAGCGATTTGAACTTGATGCCGATGGAACTACACGTATCCGGAAATTTGACTATGTACTACAACAGGGAACAAATCTTGAATTTCAAGTTATGGAGGAAACAAGATGAATGGCATGTTTAAAGAGATGATTGGATTATTGTCTGTATGTTTTTTGCAAGTTGCTTCGGCGACAACTGTTGAAGAGGCGCGAGCGCAGGCGCTGTCGTCGACAAACTTCTGGGGCGTTTCATTTGCGGAATATCGTTCGCGGATTGGCGAGTCTGTCCCTTTCCTCGCAACTAACGGAACGCAGTCGGCGCGTCAGGCCCTTTGCGATTGGTATGTGTCTCTTGCCGGACTTTCTTCTCCGACCAATTCAGTTGCTTGCTATGGGGCTTGGTTGGATGAGCAGGGCATGGCGTTGTCGGCATATTCGCGCTTTCTGGTAGATCCGCAGTTTACTAACGCATGGGTGGCGGTGGCCTGTCGCCTCGGTGCTTTGCGCGATGCGATTCCGGCGAAAGACGACCTCCGAATGGACATGAAGAACAGGCTTTTTGTTGACGGGCGTCTTGTTGGCGATGACACCGTCAGAGAAATTAGAGAGGATTTCCGGAGGAAACAGGATTTTGTATTTGCGCGGCAATCGGTTTCTGGCATCCTCGCGCGTCCTGTCGTGGATGTTTTTGGGCTGAAGGGGATCCCCAGGCTTCCAATTGGGGAAAGGGTGGCATTCGCTTCAAACTATGTCAGCGCGGCTCGCTTGTCTATGGATGAGGTGAATGCGGTTTTTCAAGAATTGAGCAGGTGAGCCCCTTAAACCTATTCGCTGAATATTTAGTGACGCGGCTGGAAGCCGCGTCTCCATGTAAGGGGCCGGTTTTGCCCTTGGGCGGAGAGACGTCCTGTCTCGCCGCTTCGGATGCGAACGGTTGAAGTTCGCGAATCATAGGCCGCAGCGGTAGCGGAGGCGTTTTGCGAACCGTCGGAGTTTCATTATGCCGTTTGCCGCTGCTCGCCCGGTCACATATTGCAATAAGGGTCGTTGGCTTCATTACATCTGCGGCCCCGCAGCGCACTGGGCCGCCGAAATTTTGG
>JAFXEA010000354.1 GCA_017521065.1 Kiritimatiellia bacterium
CAAAAAGAAATATCGAACCAAAATAGTGTGGGACGGAATCGGATTTGAGTATAGATTTGGCTATAAAGGAGTTGTTGGGAGTTGTGGGGAAGGGCGGTAGACTGTCTGTTGAGAGGAAAGAGGAGTTTTCGCCTGCTAAGAGAACGCTTCAGGTGTGCGGCATCGCTCCGGGAACAAAGGCGTATAGAGATAATTATCGTTCTTTCAGCAGTGTGATGATGAAACTGGAATGTCGCATTCCATTGAGGCGGTGATGATGTTCGAGAGCGAGATACATCAGCGCGAACATGCATCCGTGCGCAATCTTGCCGCTATGCTCATGGCGCGTCTCATCCGCTTGGTGTAAGGCGGCGGTTTGACATAACATGGGATAATAATAAAGGCCGTTATGAGCGACTTCGACTAATGCCGCATAGCTTGAGAGTAGCGGTTTCAATTAAATTATCTCATTGAAAAAAAAAATGTTTTTGCTATCATAGTGGCGTTTTATTCACATTAAAGGATTTTTCAACATGTGCAAAATGGCGTATGCATCTATGGTTACGTTGTTGCTCTTCACGGCTGGAGTCCAAGGGTCTGAGCCGACTCATGTACGGGTGCATGACCTTGCCGTTTCCGATACAGCGGAGGTTGCGGAACTTGCGAAGGTAGGCTCTTTTGAGTTTGTGGGGCCGGACTCCGCTTCGCTTTCCGTGCCGTGCGACGCCACGCTGAACAATGTGTCCATTACGCCGGATGCAGGAGTTGTTCCGCTGTATGAGCCGTGCCTGATGAACACGAACACCGTAATCTGGCGGAATGTGTCGCTTGCGGATGTGACATCCTTCTCTGCAGTCATGGGCGGCTCGGGCGTCGGCGGCAAATGGCGTACGCCGCAGTTTATCGGCAACAACACCACAAATGCATCCGGTGAGATAACCGTGCAATATCAGTACAAGAATGGACCTCTGTATATGATTGCCGTTACATATAGGCAGTCAGGTGCGGATGTCATCGCCAAAGTCTACAGGAATGTGTATCAGTACAATAAAGATTTGGGTGATAAATTCGACGGATATGGTACATTGCGAACGTTGACCAATACGGTTGATGGAGCCTATCTTGCCATATGCAAACTTGGTTGTACCCTGCGCGACTCTGCGGATCAGGGAGCTGTCAAAACATTCACGCTGTCTAATTCTGATGCGAACGAGTCTTCGTATGAAACGGTCTCGGTATATGAAGACAGCCTGATGAAAACGAATGTTATAGTTTGGAAGGATACGGATCTTTCGAAAGTAACGGGTTTTTCCGCTCAGATGGCCGGAGGCATATTCGGGACGGCATGGAAGGATGTTTCGGCTTATTGTTTCAAGACAAACTCCAGCGGTGCCATCACCTGCCAGTTCCAGTATGTCAAGCCGCCGGCCGCAAATAATATCCTGTATTCCGCCGAAGTTGTTTTTCAGCAGTTCGGAGCAGATGTATATGCATGTATAACGCGCTGTGTACGTCAGTACTACAAGGAGCTGGGTACCGATCTTTCCCAAATTGGTTCAGCGGTTGCTGTTGCCGAGATCCCAACTTCGTCGGCCATTGCGCTGCGCAATATCACCGGAGTGTGGGAACGTCCGTATCGGTATGAGTACGGAACGACATATCCGCAATGTCTGACAAATGTCGCGACGACTGTATGGCGCGATGTTCGACTTTCAGACGTGACCGGTTTTTCTGCACGTATGGGCGGAACTCAAACCCAAAGCAAGTGGGTCACCGCCAATTCCTACAACCAGAAGACGAACGCGACGACCGGTGCAATCACCTGCCAGTTTCAGTGGCGGGATGGATATATCAGATGCGCCATTGTGGAGTTCAGTCAGGTAGGCAATGATGTTGCGGCAAAGGTTACGCGTACGTGCTACAAGTATGATCCGTTGGGTGCTGATCTTACTTGGTATGGAACGGATGTGCCTTGCGTCGATGCTGTGGGTGGCACGGGAATCGCTTTGCGCGATGTGTCGTGTAAACGCCTCAGGCGTGTGCCGCATACCGTCACGTTCAACGGTTTCGACCCGAACGATACGCCCGAGCTGGTGTTGAACGACATCGACCTTCTGCTTGCCGGAACAAAGCGCGGAGATGCGATAATGCCGCAGGAAGTGAGGCGTCGCGGAGCGGTGAAGGCCGGATACGTCACAGTCACTAATGCATGTGTCATTGCCGCAGACGGCGGACTCGTGACGGAAACGGACGGCACGATATGCTTTGACATCACATCTGCCGTCGACAGATTTCCGTCAATTACGGCATCATGCGTAAGTTTTTCGCCCGGTACGGATATTGTCATTGCGAGTGACGGTCTGTTCCCGGAGGCGTTTGATCGTGTGCCGCAGAAACTCATAATCGGTGGCATGCTGGCGCCGGATGCCCTGCAGAACATCTCGCTTGCCTTCGCAGGAGAGCTTAAGGACCGCTGCAAAGGCGTGCTTTCCGTGGATGAAGACGGTGATGTTGCCGTAAAAGTGCGCAAGATACGCGGTTTTGTCATTTCGGTAAGATAGAGTCTGGAGGTGCGGATGCGCAGTTCGATAGCACTCTGTGTGGGTCTTGCCGCCTGTGCGGCGTTGGCCGTTGACGAACGTGAGTGGGGCGACATAGGCAAAGCGGAGGCGATGGGCTGGTGTGTGCCGTTGCCATTGCCGAATGGCCGAGACCGCGTGCTTGCCGAATACTCTGGCAAGACATGGGCAAAGGCGACAAATGTCACCGGCTATGTGCGTGCCGAGTTCGAATTCGCGCCGGAAGACATGGAGAAGAAGCCGGGCGGATATGTGGAGCTGTATCTGCTCGGCGTGAAGGGTATGGTGAACGGCAACTATAACCGAAGCTATCCCGCCGACGGCAAGGTTTCGACGAAGAGGCTGCTGGTAATGGATCCGGGTACGCAAGCCTCGTTCGGTGTGCTGAAGGAGGCTTCCGCCAAGGAGAAGGTGCATCCGTTGCGCTGTCGGCTGATATCTACGGAAATGACCGCAGTGCTGCGGCATCCAGCCGATGGTGCGGAAATCGCCGACAATACGCCTGATTTTGCTTGGTATACCGAAGATCCCCTTGGCGTGACAGTGGAGATATCGCGTGATCCGTCGTTCCCTGAAGGGGCAACGCTTAAGCGGCGTCGTGCAGATGCCATTCCGTTTGTGGCATGGAATGAACCTTTACCGTCTGGCATCTGGTATTGGCGCGTGACAACGGGTTCAGGTTATGCGACGCCTGCATGGAGATTCCGACAGACGATGTCTGCGATGGCGGATCGCGAGCCGCCAGTATTGCGTTGTGCACCAGATTGCATGGCAACGTCCATGCAGCACTATCGCTTCGCGGTAGGCAAGGATACCGTACGTGTTTCGGCCGAACTTGACGGTGTTGCCCTTGCCGTACGGCGGCGGAGCGATAATGTGGAAGTGCTTCCGCCTGAAGACGGTTGGCCGGTCGGCGTGTCCAGACTTGACCTTTCTGCAAAGGATGCACGGGGAAATATCGTACGTGCCGTGACATGGGTTTCCTGTGCTCCCGGACTGCCGAAGGTTTCTTGGGGCGGAGCGGGCGGTCGTGTGGATCTCGGCGGTAAAACTTTTGATCTTGTCGCCATATATGGCGTTGACCGTGAAAGCGACCTTGACCGGGTTTCGGCGCTAGGGTTCAATTGTGTCCACTCATATGCGCGTGATGGAGGTATGGTCGACGGGAAGGTGTCGCGTTTTCTTGATGCGCTGGAATCG
>JAFXEA010000033.1 GCA_017521065.1 Kiritimatiellia bacterium
ATACCCGAACACGTCCACATTCATTGCCAACAGCATGGAAAAGCATCCGGCTACAGCAACAGATGCGATAAGCAGCCTCTTTCCGAAATGCCTGAACACCAATGCATACAGGATGTTCGCCACATATTCGTACGTAAGCGACCAGTTGGGGCCGTTGAACGGATTGAGGTTCATGGCGGTCTTGCCGTATGGACAGGGAATCATCAACAGGGAAAGGAGAAAAAAGAAAGCTATGTCACCCGTTCCTGACATCCGCATCTGCGGAAACGCCCAGACCCCGAACACCAGAAACATGAGGAAACCAAGCGTCGAACCGAATATCACCAAAGGATGCAGACGTATCAACCGGCGCTTGAAGAACTCCCAATATCCCATTGCGCCCCAGCGGTCGTCATAGGCATACGCTATCACGTATCCCGAAAGGGCGAAGAAAAAATCCACGGCAAGATGGGCATGACCTATCACCTGCGGCCAGTTGAGAGGGGTTGGCATATACGACTCCGCAAGGTGCGAGATCACCACATACACCGCCGCTATTCCGCGCAGGCCGTCAAGAATATCGTAACGGCTTTTCGACTGGATCATGCCCATATCAAAACTTCCTCTGCTTCACTTTGCTATGGCAGCCCCGTACTTTACCCGGAAACCGTTCTGTACGCCACGTGAATTTCCAGGTTCAGGCGTACGGCATGCCGAACGCAACCATGCCACAGGAAGATTGTATGCGCCCCCTCTTCTGTTGCGGTGCTTTGCTGATACGCTTTTGTACGTGCCAGACGTACCGTCAGCAGTATTTATTTCCCCGTTAGACCCTGAAAGATCGTGCTTATACCAGTCCACGCACCATTCGAACACATTTCCGTGCATATCATATATTCCCCAGTCGTTCGGAGCATATGAACCAACTGGAGCTGGCGTCATGGCGGAACTATCTGGCTGATTGAACTGATATCGCCCAGGAACAAGTGGATCGAATTTCTTAGTAGAATAAGAATATTGAGCGCCATTTCCCCAAAGATTTTCACCATTGCCCGCCCGGCATGCATATTCCCATTCTGCATCAGACGGGAGATCAAACCCCTGAAGTCCCGTCCGGGAGCGCAATATCCCAAGGAAGGAATCCGGATGCGGCGCACTTGGATATTCATAAGCCGTATTCGGGGCATTGTTGCCTCCTTCCCGCACATCACAGTAGCTGACGGCATTCAAAGGGAGAAGAAGACGGCTGTCCGGCGGTGTGAAAGATCCGCCGAGTCCGCTCGCTCCCTTTATCATAAACCACTGTGATTGCGTAGTCTCGAATACAGCCATGTAGTAGTTCGAATCGAAGCTTACATCATGAAGTATCTCTGCATCTATGCCAGTCCCCACGCCAACATTCCGCCCGCTTTCATTGGCAGTGCTGCCCATCTGCCATGTAACGCCCTTGGCGGGGATCTTGCGCAACACAAGCTTCACGGTGCGATAGTCGAGATTGTCGAGCAGACCTCCGGGCAAGGCATTTGTGGTGGCATAGTAGCAAACCCTGCTATCTGAATGCAGGGCAAGATCCACTACCATGTAGTTTGGCGGATCATCTTTCGGCCAAACCGTCAGAACAGGGCGGATTGACGCCGACGTGACATCAAACCTTGCACTTTCAGGAAGCCACGCAATCGTGCGGACCGCATCACCCGATGTCGCTGCAACCTCGCGGTTGACATCACCATACGCATACTGGATTACAGAATCATCCAACGCAGTCCATTCACCCAACTCATTTTTCATTTCCAGCGAAAGCGTTACTATCGCATCACCTGAAAGTGAATACGTCAATGATACGGTGCGGTCCGCAGCCTGCGAAAACGATTCTATCTTCGCAACCGGCCCCGCCATCGCCGCCAGAAGCGGCGAAGAAAGAATCAAAGCCAATAGACTTCTCATGGCGACCTCCCTTATTTAAGTCCGGCGGTGCACTTCAGACGGAATCCGTTATAGACTGCGCGTCCTGTGGAAGGATCGCACTGCCTATCGGAAGCCCTTAGCATACTTGTTGAAGATTGCCCCCAGTTGCCGCCTTTTCGGACAATCGCTCTTTTGCCATCGTAGTCTTTTCCTGGAGCAGCGTACACATCACCGTCTTCTACATTTACAGCGCCACCAAGGGCTGTAATGTCCGCCTTGTACCAGTCAAGACAGAAATCATACACATTTCCATGCATGTCATACAGTCCAAAGGCATTAGGTGGATATGAACCGCAGACTGCCGTCCCGTTTTCAGGAGAGGTCGCAGCCATCTGAGCATCTGAGCTTATTTCTGCTGAAGGATCTGCCCAGGTATAGATATACCTGCCCGGCGGCATGGATCCTTCAGAAGGTCTCATATTAATGTACTCATATACTGCACCATTTCCATATTTGCCTTCTCCTTGTCCGGCCCGCCCGGCAAACTCCCACTGCGCTTCGGAAGGGAGGTCGAAATCGATTCCTGAACGGCTTCTCAAGATGCCAAGGAACGACTCCGGATGAGGCGCATTGGGATACCAATAGCCCAGATCCTCCGTATTGTTCGCCGCGAGACGCATCATGCAGTAGGAGATGTTTTCCATTGGACGAAGCTGACGCTGCTGCGGATGAGTGAACTTAGCAGATATATCAGTACCCTTTATCATCGCCCACTGCCCTTGGGTAAGCTCGAACACGCCAAGATAGTAATCGTTGGTCAATGTCACCGTGTGCGTCATCTCGGTTGACGGAGTGCGACCGCCCTCGAAATACGATCCCATCGTGAAGGACTTGCCCTTCGCATGGATGCGCTTCATCACGAGATGCGTCGTACGGTAAGCCTCATTTTCGAGAAGTCCGCCGGGAAGGTCGGTTGTGGACGCATAGTAGCGGACACGGGAGTTCGACTGCTCCGCAGGATCGACGACCATGTAATCGGGCGTGTTGTCTGGAGCCCATGCGGTAAGCTCGGCACGGACGCCGCCTGCGGCGATCTTTTTGTCCGGCCACGACTTTTCGGCATGCCAGGTTATCGTGTGGACACCTTCTCCTGTCACAAGACAGTTGCCGCCCGAATAATGCGAGATGTTCCTCCCACCGATGGACACCCATTTCGTTTCCGCGCCGTCGACATAGTTTGTCTGGATGTCGAAGGTGACAACCGCCGGACCGTTCGCCAAAGTATATGTTATCGTCACATTGCGGGAGCGGTCCTGGTCGATCGAGACGTTCGATACCGTTGGAACCACCGGTGCCGTCGCGTCCGCGAATACGCAGGCTGACGCAATGGATGCGAGAGTCAGGATCTTGTTGGTTTTCATTTGGTGTCCTTTCTGTCAGCGGAAGGTGATGCAAAAAGCGACAGGGAGAGAACTGAACGGAACAGCGAGAGGGGCTGATTGCGAGATCGTCTTGATCCGGGAATCAAGCGCTTCTCCCGATGACGCCGTTGAATTTAGGCTTTTCAACGTAAGAACAGCTTCGGGGCCTGTTGCCGACGACTTGGAAACGCTCGGCGGATACCCGCTTCTAAACAAGTCGTAACCGGCGGAAGCCGTGATGGCCATCACCGCAAAACATGAAAAAAGCATCTTTTTCATCGCTCACTCCTTTTAACAGTTTATCAAGCGATGAATAAAATACCAAAATCATTTTTTTTTTCAACGAAAAAAATGTAATTTCCACCTTCTATGGCTCTCGCCGCCTTACATGGCGGCGGCGAGGGCGGCGGCGAACTCAGAGCACTTGACCTCTGTCGCACCTTCCATCTGGCGGGCGAAATCGTATGTAACGGTCTTATCGGCGATGACCTTGTCCATTGCGGCGATGATCTTGTCCGCCGCCTCCGTCCAGCCCATGTAACGGAGCATCATCTCGCCGGACAGGATGAGCGAACCGGGGTTCACCTTGTCCTGCCCCGCGTACTTCGGGGCCGTGCCGTGCGTGGCCTCGAACACTGCGACGCCTGTCTTGTAGTTGATGTTCGCGCCGGGAGCGATGCCGATGCCGCCGACCGTTGCGGCAAGCGCGTCGGACACATAGTCGCCATTGAGGTTCAGCGTGGCGATCACGTCATATTCTGCGGGACGCGTAAGGATCTGCTGGAGGAACGCATCGCAGATGCAGTCCTTGACGACGATCTCGCGGCCCGTCTTCGGGTTCTTGAACGAGCACCAAGGTCCATTGTCGATGAGCTGTGCGCCGTATTCGCGCTGTGCAAGCTTGTAGCCCCAGTCGCGGAACGCACCTTCCGTGAACTTCTGGATGTTGCCCTTGTGGACGAGCGTGACTGACTTGCGGTCGTTAGCGATCGCGTAGTCGATAGCCGCGCGGACGAGACGCTCCGTGCCTTCGAGAGAGACGGGCTTGATGCCGATGGAGGCAGTCTCAGGGAAACGGATCTTCTTGACGCCCATCTCGCCGAGCAGGAACGCCTTCACCTTCTCGACCTCGGGGGTGCCGTTCATCCATTCGATTCCGGCATAGATGTCCTCGGTATTCTCGCGGAAAATCACCATGTCGGTGAGTTCAGGACGCTTCACGGGGGAAGGCACGCCCTTGAACCAGCGCACCGGCCTCAGGCACACGTAGAGATCGAGCTCCTGGCGCATCGCCACGTTGATGGAACGGATGCCGCCGCCGACAGGTGTGGTGAGCGGTCCCTTGATCGACACGAGATTCTCCTTGCACGCATCAAGCGTGGCCTGCGGCAGCCACTCGCCCGTGACGTTGAACGCCTTCTCGCCGGCAAGCACTTCCTTCCACTCGATCTTGCGCGCACCGCCATAGGCCTTCTCAACGGCGGCATTCCACACGGTCATGGCGGCACGGGTGATGTCCGGCCCGATTCCGTCTCCCTCCACAAAAGGGATTATCGGATTGTCCGGCACCTTGAGTGCGCCGTTTTCCATCGTGATCTTCTCGCCTGCCATTGACTGCCGCCTTTCTTGTCTTTTTCTTTATGTGTTTGCTTTCCGAACAGAAATACACCGACTGTTCATTGACCCGCAATTATACCATAAGTCGCGGAGGCGGAAGCAAGATGCTTTATCGCACCTGACTTCGTCACCTTGACTTTTGCGGAGCGGACCTTTTGATCGGCGATGCATATATCATGCACAACCTTCGCCGCCCGCTCTATCATACGGCACTCCGCCGCGATCAGAGCCGAACGTATCGAATCAGCGAGCGCGGCGTAGTCGACCGTATCCGCCAGCTCGTCGCTGAAAGCCGAGTCGTCGCAGACATCAAGCTGCACATCCAGGACAAGCCTCTGGTTGCGCACACGCTCCTCCGGCAGTTCACCTATAATGCAATCGACCTCTAGTCCGTTGAGTTCCAGCAGCATATTTCCTCTTCCATATCTTTCTTTAAAATTCGCAACCGCAATCGGTCTGCGCGGCATGCGAAACCGAAGAGCAATATACCACATGACAACATTTAGGGTCAATATAAAAAGCGTTATGTTTTATGCTA
>JAFXEA010000355.1 GCA_017521065.1 Kiritimatiellia bacterium
CCTCCGATGACGACGGATGCCGCTGCAAGTCCGGTTATGAGGCCTGTCTTTGCGATCTTGACAGGATCCGATAGTGCGAACGTAAAGCCCGCCAACGCACCGGTAAGTTCCACAAGCGCGTCATTCAGGCCAAGCACTATCGACCCCATGTTGTTGAGCCGTTCATCGTTCAATAGACCGAGCAGTTCCGCTTCATGGCGCTCCTCATCTTCGGCAATCCTGGAGAGCTGGGGATATTTCTCCTGGGGGAAGTGGGGACAGACCCTAAAAAATATACGTTAAATTAAATAATTGCCAAAGATAAGCCAAAGTTTACACTATTCTCAAAGTCTTGACTGTAATTATAATTCCACTGGTTATGCAATAACATTCGATGCTGAGGCTGTTTCAAGCACCTTTACGGCGCGGAAGCCCCCCCAGATGAACAACCGCCATGGACGGATGTTGCGCACGATCTTGACCACATTGTCGTCCCTGTCTAGGAATGTGGCGTCTATCGGGAAGGACATGAAGAACGTATGGATCGAATTGCACCTGAGTATCAGCAGACCTTCGCCGGGCGGCAAACGCTTGGTGCCTATCAGCCCTTTTGCCCGCTCAAAAAACGTGCGGGCGACCTTCGCCCGCACTCCCAGTATCTCAACCGTATCCAACTTATTTCCGCCCGAACGGCTTTGGCTGCGTGTAGCGGTTGATGAGAGGCGTGACCGCGTTCATGATGAGAATCGCGAACGACACGCCCTCAGGGTATCCGCCGCCGGAGCGGATGCACATTGTGAGAAGTCCGCAGCCGATACCGAACACGATCTTCCCCTTTGCCGTGATGGGCGAGGTCACGTAGTCCGTAGCCATGAAACACGCGCCGAGGATCGCGCCACCGGAAAGGACGTGCAAGATGGGCGGCACACCGCCCTTGAACAGGGCGAACACGAACATGGTGGCAAGGAACGACACCGGAATGTGCCAGGTGATGACCTTGCGGATGATGAGATACGCCGCGCCGATGAGAAGCGCAATCGCACATGTTTCACCGATGCAGCCTCCGATGTTTCCGAGAAGGAAGCTCTTGAGGGATGTCAGCTGCGACACATCGCCCTTCTTGATGAACATAAGAGGCGTGGCGCACGTGACCGCATCAACGGATGTCGCACCAGTCACAGACTCGTATCCCGCCGGATTGCTCCATGTGGTCATCGCGCCGGTAAACGATATGAGCATGAACGCTCGCGCAGAAAGCGCAGGGTTGAACGGATTGTAGCCAAGACCGCCGAACACCTGCTTGGCGACCGCAATCGCGAAAACGCTGCCCGTCACCGCCATCCACAGCGGAAGATCCGGCGGCAGGTTGAGCGCGAGAAGAAGTCCGGTAAGCACTGCGGAGAAATCACCGATGGAGTTCTCGCGCTTCATGGCGATACGGCATACTGCCTCGGTCACAACTGAAGCGGCAATGCACACGGCAATAAGCCACACGGCGCGCATGCCGAAGAACCACACGGAACATCCCGCCGCCGGAAGGAGCGCAATTATGACGTCGCGCATCATGGAACTCACACTGTTCTTCGCGTGGGCGTGCGGTGAACTGGAAAGGATCAACTTCATCTGCTCAGCTCCTCTTCTCTGCTGCTGCGGCCGTGGCCGCCTTCTCTCTTGCAATTCTTGTACGGATGGCGGCCTTGGCGCGACGGCAGTTCTGCGTTACGTCGCGGTATGCAGGACAGCTGAACGAACAGGCTCCGCACTCGATGCAGTTCATAACACCGTACTTCTCGGCGAATGCGATGTCGTCCGACTCGACAGCGCACGAGATCGCCGCCGGATTGAGGCTCATCGGGCACGCCCTCAGGCACGTTCCGCAGTTGATGCACGGATGCGACGAATACTGGAACACGCTCTTCTCTGTGAGAAGCGTGAGACCGGATGTCGTCTTAGTGGTGGATATCGACATGTCCGCCACGTTGAAGCCCATCATCGGACCACCCGAAAGCACCTTGCGGACATCCTCCTTCGCACCGCCGGCGAACGCCACCATGTCCTCATAGCGCGTTCCGCATGGTGCGAGAACATTCTTGGGATCATTCACACCGTCACCCGTGACGGTTGTCACGCGCTCAATGAGCGGCTTGCCGAGGGTAACCGCGTCCGCAATCGCCGCGACCGTTCCGATATTCTCAACTACGCATCCGACTTCAATAGGAAGACCACCTTCGGGAACAATGCGCTTTACCGTTGCATATATCTGGTGCTTCTCGCTGCCTTGCGGATAGAGTACGGGAAGAACCACGATCTCAACATTTCCTTCGATATCGGCAAACGCCTTCTCCAATGCGGCGATCGCCTCGGGCTTGTTCGCCTCGACTGCGATGCGCACCGCAGGTCCGTTCAGAACCTTGCGCATGATCTCAACGCCGGTACGGACGCGGTCCGCGCGCTCCAGCATCATGCGGAAATCGGCAGTAAGGTACGGCTCGCACTCTGCGCCATTCAGGATGAGATATTCGCAATGCTTGTCCGGCGGCGGATTGAGCTTCACGGACGACGGGAATCCAGCACCACCCATACCGCATATACCGGCATCCTCAACACGCTTGAGAAGCTCCTCCTTCGTAGCGGTCTTCCAGTCCAGCGGCGGCATGTACGCCGTCTCGTCGCTAGCCTCGGTCTCAAGCACGACGGCATTCGCGTAGCCGCCAGCCGCACCTTGCTTGAGTTCTATCGATTTCACCGTTCCGCAGGCGCTCGCGTGGACGTTGGCGGAGATGAATCCGCCCTTTTCGCCGATGAGCTGTCCCTTGACCACCTTGTCGCCAGGCTTGACGATACACTTGGCGGGTGCGCCAAGGTGCTGGCTCATGGAAATCACAAGCGTTCCTGGAAGCGGAATCGCCTCAATGGCCTTGTCCCGTGCGAGATCCTTGTGGTACTCGGGATGGACACCGCCATGGAACTTGAAGGATGACTTTACCGTTTTCATTTTTCTGCCTCTCGTTTCATCCATCATTCATCAATGGCCGGACTCGAAGTGTGCATCCTCGACAATGCACTTCGCGGGACACTTCCCGACAAGCGCACCGTCCGTGGGATAGTTCTCGTAGTTCACTTTCGCAAGGAACCCGTCAAATGTGAAATGCCCAGCCTCTTTGCCGCCAGAGTTCTTCTCGCACAGGTGGCAGCCCATGCAGCCCACCTGGCAGACCTTACGCACATCCGGTCCGCGAAGAGGGTTGTTGCAAAGCACATGAACCGTGGCCTTTGCCGGAACAAGCTCAATCACGCGGCGCGGACACACATTCACGCACTTGCCGCAGCCGATGCAGAGACGCTTATCGACCTTCGCAAGACCGTCCACGATGGAGATCGCATGCTTCGGGCACACATTCGCGCAGGCGCCGTAGCCAAGGCAGCCGAAGCGGCATCCCTTGTCGCCACCAGCGACTGCAGCGGCTGCGGCGCAGTCCGCAATGCCGTTGTAGTCACCGACGCGGATTGCGTTCGAGCGCGTTCCGCAGCAATGGACGATCGCCACGCGCTTTTCCGTGGCTGTGGCCGCAACACCAAGAATCTTGGCGATCTCCGCCACGCATTTGTCGTCAGCGGCGGAACACGCACCGTTCGCCGCCGTACCGGCGACAAGCGCACGGGCGTAGCCATCGCATCCAGGGAAACCGCATCCACCGCAGTTGGCGCCCGGCAGCGCCGCAGTTATGAGACCGATACGCGGATCTTCCTGAACCGCAAGATACTTGTCGGCAATGGCGAGCGCAAGCGCGGCAACCGCCCCCACCCCCGCAACGACTCCTATGGCAATCAAAACAGCAGACATCTCTTCTCCTTATATGCTCTCAACTCTTCTCTTTACTCTTCACTAGATCAATACGGCGTCTTGACAAGTCCGCTGAAGCCCATGAACGCAAGGCTCAAAAGGCCGGCGGTCACAAGCGCGAGAGCAATCCCGCGGAAGCAACGAGGCGGATCAGCATGCGCGAGCTTCTCGCGTATGCCGGAGAATATGACGAGCGCGAGACCGAAACCAATCGCCGCCGCGAAGGAAAAGAGAACGCTCTCGAAAAACGGCGTATTGTTCTTCGTGTTAAGCTCAGCCACGCCAAGCACCGCGCAGTTGGTGGTGATAAGCGGAAGGAATATGCCAAGCGCGGAGTGCAGAGGCGGAAGAAAGCGCTTCATCGCGATATCGATGAACTGCACAAGCGCGGCGATGACAAGAATGAACACAAGGGTATGGATGTAGTCAAGCCCCAATGGACGCAAGAGATAATGGTCAAGCAGCCACGTAACCGCGGCAGCGACCGTCATCACGAACACGACCGCACCGGACATGCCGAGAGCGGTCTCCGTCTTCTTGGACACGCCAAGAAACGGACAGCAACCCAAAAAGCGGCTCAGAACAAAGTTGTTCACAAGAACCGCACCGATGATAATGACTAAATAACGCATGGCCCGAAATTATACCATAAAACAGCTATGCAAAACGCACCAAAAAACCGCACATTCGCAATCGATTTTCAGATTGCGAATGTGCGGTGCGGTAAGATTGAACATTTACCACCTGTATACGGTTGTCGGCTGGACAACTACAGGCGCGGGGGCTACCACAGGAGCAGGCGC